>JAWXUJ010000096.1:0-5617 GCA_044432765.1 Eubacteriales bacterium
TGGACGGTTGGTGATTCGGAAATCCTGGAATTGGTGGACGGCACCTTGACGGCAAAGGCCCAAGGCACCACCTGGATTTCTGTGGAAAGTCCCGAGAATCCCCAATGGGTCACCGGGTTTGTGCCTGTGACCACCGTGGATTTGACCACCCTGTCCGACTGGGCTTCGGAGACGGTCACAGAATACTACCTGGCGCAAATGTTGCCCATCTCCCTGTGCAGTGACTTCCAAGACGGCATCACCCGCAGTGAACTGGCTGTCCTGGTGGACGAATTGGCGAAAAATACCAAGGGCTATGAATCCTTCACGGTGGATAATCCCTTTGCCGACATGAGCCACCTGGATGTCAGCACCCAATATGCCATTTTGCGGTGCTACGTCGCCGGGTTGATGATTGGCACTGACGTGGACACCTTTTCCCCGGACGACCTGGTCACCCGGGAACAGGCCGCTGTGGTGCTCATGCGAGCACTTGCCAATATCCAGGAAACCCATTACGATATCCAGGGCGAAGCCTCCTTCACAGACAATGACGACATCTCCGATTGGGCGGTGGAAACCGTCACCATTGCCCAGGAACAGGGGGTGATGGTGGGCGATACCGCCGGCAACTTCAACCCCCAAACCACCATGACAAGAGAAGAAATGATTGTGGCCTGCTCCAGCATCTACGCACAATATAACCCCTAGGGAGCGAGGGCGATTCCTGAATCGCCCCTACAATTCCACCGTGTAGGGGTCGATGCCCACATCGACCGGAATCGCGCCCGCCACCGGCGGGGGCGATTCACCAAAGATGTTTCACGTGAAACATCTTGCTTTTTCTATTTTTATGTGATACAATGTGCAGGCACAATTCAATAAGACAGTTCGTAACCATCCTGTCTTTAAACAAAACTAGGATTGAGCCCCCCGATTTCGGGAGGCTCCCTCTTGGAACGGATGCGTACAGAAATGTACGCGATTTTTTTAGGAGAAAATGCAATGCAAAATGAACTCATCCTCATGGCAACCCTGGCAGTCATCTATCTTGGTGTCCTGTTTTTCTACAAAACCCTCGGGAAATCAGGTCTCTACGTCTGGACTGCCATCGCCACCCTCTGCGCCAACATCGAAGTCTTGATTTTGGTGGAAGCCTTCGGCATGGAGCAAACACTGGGCAATATCCTCTTTGCCTCCACCTTTCTAGTCACCGACATTCTGTCGGAAATCCACGGCAAAAAGGCCGCCAACAAGGCTGTTAAAATCGGGATTATGACCAGCATCGCCTTCGTGGTCATCACCCAATCCTGGTTCCTTTACGACCCCTCCGTCAACGATTTCGTCATGCCATCCATCCAAACCGTCTTCTCCAACACCCCCAGATTGGTGCTGGTCAGCTTGGCGGTCTATGCCATCGCCCAAGGTTTTGATGTGTGGTTCTACCACTTCATCTGGGAAAAAACAACCAAACTGTGGGGCGATTCCAAGCGTGGCCTGTGGATTCGGAACAACGGTTCTACGTTGATTTCCCAACTTTTGAACACCATTTTATTCAATTTCGGCGCATTCTGGGGGATTTACGACTTCTCCACCCTGGTTGCCATCACCATCTCCACCTATGTCATCTACGTGGTCACAAGCCTGGTAGACACCCCATTGGTCTATTGGGCAAGACGCATGAAGGTGAAAGAGGGTTAGGAATGTAGGGCGGGAGCAAGCCCCCGCCGAAAAGCCCTGAAAGGCTCCTTTTCAAAAAGGAGCTGTCAGCGCAGCTGACTGAGGATTAGGTCTGTCGATGGATTCACCTAGTTCTCTGCCGTCTGCGGATGGCACTCCTTGAAAAATACGAAGCCCCCGCCAACCGGCGGGGGCATTTTTTATGCACATTACTTCTTCCAATAGTCCAATTTCAGGCCGACCACCTCTTCGGTGAATTGGCCTTTGCCGTAGTGGGCGGTGGCTTTTGCCACGTATTTGAAGCCCAAATACAGGAGGGGGATGTTGGCGTAGACGATTAAAATGTTGCCCAAATCGGAGAATGCCCACAGGTTGCTCAGGTCGTAGCCCGCCATTTTGGACATCATGCCAAAGGCGATAACCACCAGGCAAAGTATGCGAATCGCCACAATAAATGCCGTTTTTCCGGAGATTCTAGCGGCAGAAATTTCGGAGAAGGTGATAAAGCCCACCACGCAGGTATAGGCAAACAGGCCGAAGCACAGGTTGACCAAAATGGTCACCAAGGTTGTCGTCCACCCGCCGTAGGACAGCGCCCCGGCAGAGGCGATGAATGCGTCCAAGGTGTCCAGGTTCATAAAGGATTCACTGGAATCCCCCACCCAAAGGTGCCCCATAATCAGGACGAAGCCGGTCAAGGTGCAGATGACCATGGTGTCCAGGCACACGCCCACGGACTGGACGAAGCCCTGTTCGCAGGGATGGGCGGCATTGGATGCGGCGGCGGGCATGGTGATGGTGCCTTGCCCGGCCTCGTTGGACATGAGGCCCCGCTTGATGCCCTGTTGCAATGCCACACCGAATGTCCCGCCGAAAATGGCCTGTGGGGTGAACGCGCCGGCGAATACGGAGGAGAAAAACAGGGGAATTTGCTTGAAATTCACCACAATCAACACCAAAACCGTGGCGCAGTAGACCACCGCCATAATGGGCACCATTTTGTCTGTCACCCGGGTGACTTTCTTGATTCCACCAAAGGCCACGACGCAGATGGTCACCAAAATCACACCGGCGGCGACCCAGTTGAACAGGGAGTTTGCAACGAAGGTTTGCCCGGTGATCAACGTAGCCAGGGAGGCCGTTGCCATGACCGTGTTATACCCCTGGGCGGGGAAGCAACAGAGGGCGTAGAGTATGTAGAGAACGGAGAGAAAACCCCCGACAATGGCAGAATTTTTTACCAATTTGCGACCGTAAAATGGCAGACCGCCCACGAAATCATCGCCGTCTTTTCGTTTGAAAATCTGTGCCATAACGCTTTCCACATAGGCCGTCGCCATGCCGAAAAATGCGGAAATCCACATCCAAAACAGTGCCCCGGGGCCACCGGTCAAAATCGCGCCGGTGACACCGGTGATGTTGCCAGGGCCGACCCGCATGGCCGTGGACAGAAAGAAGGAGGCGGCGGGGGAAATGCCGGTGCCCTCCGCTTTTTTGGCGGCGATGATGGATACCCCTTTTTTGAAGTATTTGATTTGCACGAAGCCCAATTTAAAGGTGAAAAACAGGCCGGTGCCCATGAGCAAAATCACCGCCAGGGTGAAATTCCCCAAAATGGGAATGGCCTGCCACCAGGCATAGTTGGTGGGAAAGTCCCAAATCCAATCAGAAACCGGGGTCACAAAGGAAAAAATGCTGTTGATTGCCACAAATAAACCGTCCATAAAATCCTCCTCAATGGTTTTGTACCACCATTATAGCAACAGGATTCCCATATCTCAACGGCAATCCTGCTATAAACTACGCAAATAATGCTATAATTGGAGGCTCACCATGGTAGAGGCGCTGTACAAAAAGACGAGCACCCTGGTAGGGGTGTGTTCTACCCCACCCGCGTAGACTAGAAAACTCCACCATTTTTCGTAAAATGGTGGAGTTTTTAATCGGTAGGGGCAGAGTCGAACCCTGCCCCTACGCGATTGCGTGTGTTTGGAAATTTCACTTATGTTGCAACTTTTTCTTTTTCGGTCAATTTTTGGATACCTTGGACTGCGACCATGATGCCCAGGGCCATCAATGCCATGCCGAAGACCAGTTGGAGACCGTCGCCCAATACGTTGGTGGAGGTGGCGGTGAACAGCAGTGAGGCCTTGGTGTAGATGGACATGGTTAGTGCAGTCATGGTGACGCACAGCATGATGCCCATGGGAATCCACAGCATGACGCCCTTGCGGTTGGTTTTTTTCAGGAACACGGCGCAGGCGATGAGTGCCAAGGCGCTGAGCAGTTGGTTGGCAGAGCCGAACAGAGGCCAGATGTTGGCGTAGCCCACTTTTGCCAGGATGTAGGCCAAAATCAAGGTCACAATGGTGGCGAAGTATTTGTTGGTGCAAATCTTGCGAATGGGGCCCATATCTTCGTCGGCGATGCTGGAATCTTGGAACAATTCTTGGAAGGACAGTCTGCCAATACGCGCCACGCTGTCCAGACTGGTCAGTGCAAATGCGGAGACAGCCAGGTTGATCAGGGTGAACACGATGTCAAAAGGCACACCCATGGTGGACACGAAGTTGGCAACACCGCCGGCGAAAATCAGGGCGGGGGTGGTGTAGCCCAGTTCTGCGGTTTGCCCGGTGGCGAAGCTGGCCACGGCAATCAAGGCGATGACAGCCAGCATGGATTCCAACAGCATGGAGCCGAAGGACACAGGGAGCATACTTTTTTCGTTTTTGATTTGCTTGGAAGATGTGCCGGAGGACACCAGGGCATGGAAGCCAGACACGGCGCCACAGGCGATGGTCACGAACAAAATGGGGAACATATTCCCCATGCCCTCCACGTAAAAACTGGTGAAAGCGGGCAGGTTGATGGTTGGGTTTGCAACCACAACACCGATGACAGAGGCTGCGATCATAAAGATGAGCAGATAGCTGTTCAGGTAGTCGCGAGGTTGGAGCAGAGCCCAGACGGGAACCACGGATGCAATCAAAATGTAGATGAAAACGGCAATGTGCCAGGTGGCGGCGGGTACATTTAAAATGGGGAAGGTCATGCCCACGGCGATGCCACCAACCAAAAGCCCGATTGCCAGCAGTGTGTTTGCCAGCTTGCCCAATTTGGAGAATTTCAAAATCAAACCAAGGGCCACAGCCTCCAAAATAAAGAGGCAACTGGTCATGGACACGGCGCCGTTGGCGGTGTTGTTGGTGGCCACATCGGTGGCGCTGTTGAAGGTGTTTGCCACCACGTCGGCAAAGGCGGCGACCACCAAAATGCAGAACAACCAGGTGAACAGCAGGAACAACTTCTTGCCGGTTTTGCCGATGTATTCTTCAATGATGTAGCCGATGGTGCGACCCTTGTTTTTCACAGAGGCATACATGGCGACGAAGTCTTGGACGGCGCCAAAGAAGACACCACCCACTAAAATCCAGAGCAAAACAGGCAACCATCCGAAGACGGCGGACTGGATTGGCCCGGTAATGGGCCCCGCACCGGCGATGGACGCGAACTGGTGTCCGAAGACCACCTGGGTGTCGGCGGGGACGTAGTCCACACCGTCTTCCATTTCATAGGCTGGGGTTTTAGCGGTTTCGTCAATGCCCCAGGTTTTACAGAGGTAGCGACCGTAGATCAAATACGCCCCTCCGAGCACCACAATGGCGATGCCCATCATCAATAATCCATTCATTTTCTCTCTCCTTGCTGTGTCACAATAAAGCATTGCTGTACTAAACTGCAACGGCATAAAAATAACGGCTTTCGCCTAGCACCATTATATGATAAATGCAAAGCATTTTGCGATAATATGGCATCCTTTTCGGGTCTTTGCAAGCAAAGGAGAAGAACTGCCATTTAAATATATAATGATTGCGTTATCAATATTATATCACATGGAACAAAAAAGTCAACTAGTCAGTCACAAACACTGCAAAAGGGCTGCGGGGGCGAGCCGTGC
>JAWXUJ010000097.1:0-5559 GCA_044432765.1 Eubacteriales bacterium
GAATTGACCCTCTTTCAAGGTGATTTCATAGGTCAGGCCGTCGTTGTAGATGGCATAGGTTTCAGCCAAGTCGGGCTGAACAGAGGTGAGGGAACTGTCGGCTAAAAATAGACTTCTAAACATTAAACTATGGAAAAACTGGGAATTTTTCCAGGGAGAATCCAACAAATCGTCTTCGTTCCAGGCGTTGATATAGGGCAGGTTTAGGACGTTGCCATCGATGTATTCCTTTTGAAACAGGGAGTTCCAGCAGGCAAAGCCGGCGATGACCAGAGCCAGAGCCAGTGCCACAAAAATCAAACCTTTTTTCGGTTGCTTTTTATCTTGTTCCATTTTTGTTCCACCTCTCTGCCCTTATCGAGGGCCAACCTCGCCGGTTTCCAGGCGACGTTTTTCCTTCATGGCAATTTTATTTTTGTACATCCGCTCGTCAGCGCAATCGAAGAGATGGCGCATGGTTTTGGATTCGGCATCGGAGGACATGGCGTAGCCGGTGGCGAAGGAGATTTGGTATTTCTCCTCTTGGTTGTTGAAGTGGTCGGCTTGGAAATCCACTTCATCCAGGTAGAGTTTCAGGTCATATTCGGAGATGTAGTTATAGTAGACGATGAACTCATCCCCGCCGTAGCGACCGACGAAGGCGTCGAAGTTGTGGACGGTGGTGGCTTCGCGGATGATTTTTGCGAAGTTGTGAATCAGGTCATCGCCGGTGCGGTGACCGTGGAGGTCGTTGGTTTTTTTCAGATCGTTCAGGTCGAAGACCACCAGGGCGCGGCTTTTTTGTTCTTGGTTGGTGAAGTCCATACGGAGAATCTCCTGGCATTTGGAGCGGTTGAACAGGCCGGTGGCGGTGTCGATGAACATGGAAGCGGCGACTTCATGGTTGTGCTTTAGGATTTTCAGGGTGCGCCAAACCTGGTGCCCGATGATGATGGAGATGATGGCCAGTTGGAGCATCATCAGGTTTTGCAGGAGCAAAATGGTGTTGGACAGTTGGGTGACCAGGTCGATGACGTCGTTTGCCAGGTTGGAGACGTGGTAGAAGTGGCGCTCACTGGTGGAGAGCAGGTGGTCGACCTGACCGTAGGCGCGGAAGAGGGCAATTTCTTCTTTGAGGGTGTTCCAGTCTTCGTTCAGGGTGACAATGCCATCTAAAATGTGAGTTTCCATCATAAAATATTCAGAGGTGGTGCCGAAGGCGGGGGTGATTTCGGCAAGGGCGCTTTCCATGGTGAAGATGATTTCGTCACTGGGGTTGCCGGTCATTTCCAGACGGACGAGACGTTGCGCACCGGAGTTCATGTATTCGATGTAGTTGAGCCCTTCGGTGGTTTTTTCCAACTGGGTGACTTGCCCGGCGAAGATTGCCCAGGAAATGCAGAGGGTGACCATCAAAATGCTCAGCAAAAGCCAGATCCAAGTCTGTGGTTTGCCCTGTTCTAGTGTGTTGTGGTTGGTTTGCCCCATGCCATCGCCTCCAATGTAAATTCTTGTTTTTATAGGCCTTTATTTTATTGTATCATAGTATGCCTGTCTACGCAACTGGGAATCGACAAAAAATGGGATTTTGTAGAAAACGGTGGTGTTGCAAAAGGGGGAGAAATGGGGTATACTGAAAGAAAAACATTGGAGGTAGGGAAGTATGTGGTTGGGCGTATTGCTGATTGTGGCGGTGGGCGGCCTGTGTATCTGGCTGGGGCATCTCATAAAAACGCGACAAAAAATTGGGTTAATTCACGATTATCACCATAGAAATGTGGAAAAAGAGGATGTTCCTGCCTATTGTGGGGAGATGGGGAAGGCCATGTATATCATCGGCGGAACCATTGTAGCCTCGGGATTGGCGGCGTTGTTTGCCCCGGAGTGGGTGATGAACATGTTGTTGGTCGCCGGCCTGGCGGTGGCATTGGTGGTCATCCACAAAGCCCAAATGCGCTATAACGGCGGCTGGTTTTCTTGAAATTTTTTAGAGGAGCCCTCTACCTATTTTAACAATTATCGAGGTTGCAATATGATAACATACAACAAGGAATTTGTGATTTCCTTTCGTGACGTAGATGGACATGGAAACCTGCGCATCCATGCCCTGGTGGACTTTATGCAGGACACTGCTCGGGAGGCTGCCACCGCCCTGGGGGTGAATTTTGAAACGCCGGATGTGGAATACTACTGGATCATCATCCGAAGCAAAATCAACATGACCCGCATACCGAAAATTGATGAGAAAATCCGCATTGAGACGCATTATAGCGGAGCAGACCGGCTTTATGCAGTGAGAGAGTTTCACATCTACGACCAAGACCAAGCGAAAATCGGGGACATCACCGCCTACTACCTGTTGATGGAACACGGCAAAACAAGACCGGTAAAAATCAAGGGCAACCCTAATTTTACCATCTTTGACCAGGTCTACACCGGCGAAAAGGTCGAAAAGTTGGTGGTCAGTCAAGCACCGGTGGTTAGGTCGGTGAACCGGCAGGTGTTCAGTAGTGATATCGACGTCAACGGTCACATGAACAACGCCCACTACGTCCGCTGGTGCTTCGATATGTACGAAAACCGGGAACGGCAGGCCAGTCCGGTGCAATCCTTCCAAATCCAATACGTGAAGGAAATGTTGGAGCACACCCAGGTGACTGTCCAACGTCACGCCGACGGCACTGTGGTAGGCGCAGACGGAGACACGGTACACTTCATCGGAAAAATTTATTTTGAATAAGGTTACCCAAGCACCCAGCTTGTCAAAAAAGTCCTAACGGCCTTTTTTGCCTGTGCTTTGCATCGCTTCACGATGCCATTTTGTGATTTTTCACGGGGAAAATCACAAAATATGCCGTTGCGACGGCAGGTTTATCCGCTTCGCTCAACGTGCAAGGGAACCGAGGTTCCCTTGCACACTTTCCCTCCTGCCCCATCTTTCATCTGTTTACGTTTCTTGACAGACTGACCACCACAGGTTTGTGGTGGTGTTTTTTTGTATATTTATGTCTGAATTGTGAATTTCATCACACGAATATCAAAATTATATTTACAGAACCTCCAATTTGTGGTATGCTGACTGTACTAATTAAAGTAACACAGTCCGATATGGAGGTACATATGGAACAGAATATCAATCCGACCATGGAGCAAACCCAGGCTGAAAAATTGGCGCGCCGGGAACAGGCTGCAAAAATCAAGCGCCGGAAAAAGCGGGCAAAGCGGATTCTTGGCGCTGCCATCACTCTTGCCATCTGTGGCGGCATCGCCTTTGGCATCTACTCCTTATTTAAGGAGGAAGAGTTGGTGCAGACCCCTTGGAGCGAAATGGTCTACCGGGGTAGTTTGACCTCCATGGTGGAGGGTAGTGGCATCACCCGCGCCAAGGATTCCGAAACCCTGACCTTGACCGCCGGTGGCGTTGTCCAGGAGATTTTCGTCACCGAAGGCCAGTTGGTCGCCCCTGGTGACCCGCTCTACACCGTAAGCAGTGAGGACGCAGAAGAGGATTTGGAGGCCGCCCAAGACGAGGTGGACGACATCCAAGACCAGATGAACGACCTGGCGGAAAATTACGGCGATTTAATCATCACCGCTCCCTTTGCAGGCAAGCTGACGGAGTGCGCCGACTTGGAAGTGGGCGACACCTGCTCTGCCGGCACAGAAATCGCAACATTGGTGGAGGATGGCACCTTAAAGCTGTCCCTCTATTTCAGCTATGCCTATGAATCTTCCATTTTCGTGGGACAATCGGCGCAGGTTTCCTTGCCTGCGTCTATGACAACCGTTGCGGGCACTGTGTCCGCCATCCATAAGGTGGAGCGAATTTCCGATGAAGGCTCCAAGCTCTTCGAGGTGGAAGTCACTTTGAAAAATCCCGGCACCCTGACCGAGGGGATGGTGGCCTCTGCCGTTTTGGGCGATGGTATCTACCCCTATGATGCCGGGGAACTGGCCTACAACCGCACCCACGCCATCGTGGCAGAGGCCACTGGGGAAGTGCTGTCCATCAACCTGCGGGACTACGCTACCGTGGGCGCCGGTGCCACCTTGGCACAACTGGCCGGGGAGGACTTAGACGACCAAATGGCAGACCTGCAAACCTCTATGGACACTGCCCTGGAGGGTTTGAAAACCGCGGAAAGCGCACTGTCCAACTACAACGCTGTGGCCTCCATTCCTGGCTACGTCATGTCCCTGTCCCTGGTGGTGGGAGAAGAGGTGGAGGCAGGCCGTGTGGCACTGTCCATCGCCGACACCACCACCATGATTGTGGATGCCCAAGTGGACGAGCGAAACGTGTCTTTTGTGAAGCCGGGAATGTCTGTGGACATCATCCAACGGGGCATGGACGGAGACAACTATCTGTGGGGCACCGTGGAATCGGTGAGCCTGGAGGGCAGTTTCGAAAACGGAATGTCCACCTTCCCCGCAGTGATTAAAGTGGACAATTACGATGGATTTTTGATGTCTGGTATGAATGTCAGCTACTCCCTGATGGCCTCCCAATCGGAGAATTGCCTCCTTGTGCCACAACAGGCGGTGAAGTACACCGAGGCCGGCACCATCGTTTTCATCCAGAGTGAAACGGAGCCGGAAAACGTGGTGTCCAGTGAACTTATGGGCGGTATGACCATTCCAGAAGGGTACTATCCAGTGCCGGTCACCGTTGGCCTGTCCGACCAGACCAGCGCCGAAATCATCCAAGGCGTGGAGGAAGGACAGATGGTCTTCATCCAATACATGACCGACCAGGGCAACTCCTGGGACGACATGGGTGGTGGCATGGGCATGATGGTCGGGTGATGGTATGGAAAAACTGATTGATCTGCAAGATGTCTTCCGCATTTACAACGAAGGGGAAGAGAACGAAGTCCGCGCCTTGGATGGCATCTCTTTGACCATCCACAAAGGGGAGTTCGTCGCCATTGTGGGCGCCTCTGGATCCGGCAAATCCACCTTGATGAATATATTGGGCTGTCTCGATGTGCCAACCTACGGGGACTACTACTTAAATGGTCACGATGTCATGACCATGACCGATGAGGAACTGTCCAAAATCCGCAACAAAGAAGTGGGCTTTATCTTCCAGGGCTACAACTTAATTCCCGCTCTCACCGCCGAGGAAAATGTGGAATTACCTCTGATTTACCAAGGGGTTCACGGAGAAAAGCGGGGGGAGGCCGTCTGGCGCGCCTTGGATAAGGTGGGGCTTTCCGACCGGATGGACAGCCTGCCCTCCCAACTGTCCGGCGGGCAACAGCAACGGATTGCCGTGGCGCGAGCCATCGCCACCCATGCACCCATGCTGCTGGCAGACGAGCCTACCGGCGCGTTGGATTCCAAAACCGGTAAGCACGTTTTGCAGATTCTCCACGACTTAAATGGGGAGGGCACCACCGTCATTCTCATCACCCACGACCTGGGCATCGCAGAGACGGCAAACCGTCAAATTCTCATCTCCGATGGTAAAATCATCGGAGATACCGGGCAAAAGGAGGGATGATATGAATATTTCACAGGCCTTTAAAATGTCCATGCAGTCCATTTTGGGCAACAAAGTCCGCTCTATTTTGACCC
>JAWXUJ010000098.1:0-5542 GCA_044432765.1 Eubacteriales bacterium
TATCCGCTTCGCTCAACGTGAAAAGGAACCCTGACGGTTCCTTTTCTCACTTTTCCTCCCTCCGGAATTTGGAAATCTTTTTCCTTCAGGTGGGTCTTTGACAGACTGAGGACACAGCAAGCCGCGTCCTTTTCGTTATTTTAGTAACATTGCGGAATTGAGAACACTGCTACTATATAGAAACAGAACATCTTGATCCGCGAAATCCACAAATTGCCCCAAATAACTGGTGGCGACGTAGCGCAAATCAACCAGTGTAATCTTACTGTAGCCCTCTGCAAAGTAGGGTGCAAGGCTGCTCCCGAAGGAATCCCGGAAGATAATCAGCTCTTTGTCGGTCTTGGCATTGGGGCTTTCCACGGTCACAATGGCCTGGGCGCCCTCCATATAGACATCGTAGCCGTCCACACCATGGAACTTTTCTGGGGCGTAGAGTCCCACAATGCCGTCGAATTCCACACCTGTCATGGTGGCTGCCAAAATCGCGTCACTGGTCACATAGGTCAAGTCATCCTGCTCCAAAGGCACGGGGGACTGTCCCCAGTACACGCCCTCAAAACCCGCCAATGTTTCGCTGGTGAATCCGCTATCTGGAATGAGTGTCGCTCCCAGCCCCATACCGTCAGCCAGCGCCGCCGCCGTGGGGAAGATGGCCTCCTGCTTCCAGTGGGCATCGGTTTGATAGTAGTCATCCAGTGTTTGCAGGTCAAAAATGTTGAGATAGGTGCCGTTGATTCCTGCCATCATGGATTCCATGGTGGCGTAATCCAATTTCAGATAGTCCTCCCCGGCGAAGTAGTTTTTATCGGGTACGATGGCGAAGTACACAGCATTGTCCACCAAATAAGTTTCGATGACCTGATTGATTTTGTCCACACCGTAGGCCACCTGGTTTTCCTTCAAGGGGTATTCCATGGAAAATGCGTGACCATCCTGAACGTACACCCCACCGATGTCCTTCTGTCCCAACAGGTTCAGGCGGATGTATCCATTGAGGGCTCGAAATTGGTCGCGGAGGGGGAATTGGTCTAAAAGATAGGTCTCCCAGCTTGTCATATAGTCACCGGAAAGCAAATCTTCCAGGGAAAATTCCGGTACCTGTGCCAAAGGGCGGCGCTCGGCGGCGGAGATGTCCCCATCCTCCGTGGCGAAGCCGGTGACGGCAAGGGATGCCAGCAACCCGCAAAAAAGGCAGATTGTCAGCCAATATTTCAATTTCACCATGACAAGCCTCCTTTAGAATCGGAAATACAGGAATGGATTGAAGGAGCCGTCCACCAAATAGGCGGTGACCACCACCAACAAAACCGCCACAGCCAGAGGTTCCAGAAGGGTCATGACCTTCCATTGGGCGACTTTGCCGTGGAGATTTTTGGCAACTGGCAATGCGCCGAAGATGCCCAAGGCGAAAATCACACCGTAACTTTGTAGATAATAGACGGCCTCTACATTATAATAAGGAATTCCACCGAACAAGCCAGAAATATCAGAGACGATGGTGGCCAAGTCGGTGCCATTGAAAATGACGAAGCTGATGATGACGAGAAAAATCACATAGATGTGTTGGACGAACGCTCCGGCCTTTTCCAAGCGTTTGCCCAGGAATAGTTTTTCCACCATTAAAATGATGCCGAAGTACAGCCCCCACAGGACGAAGCTCCAGCTGGCGCCGTGCCACAGGCCGGTCAGCCCCCAGACGATGAGCAAATTGCCCATCCAACGAACTTTGGAGGTGCGATTGCCCCCCAGAGGGATATACACATAGTCACGGAACCAACCGCCCAATGTCATGTGCCACCGCCGCCAAAAGTCGGTGATGGACTTGGCGACGTAAGGATAGTTGAAGTTTTCCGGGAATTTGAACCCAAACATCCGCCCCAAACCGATGGCCATGTCGGAGTATCCGCTGAAATCGAAGTAAATTTGTAGGCAGAAGGCCACGGCGTACATCCAGTGAAACAGGACGGTCGGTGTGTCCACGGTTCTAAAAATGGTGCAAAGTTGCCCCATGGAGTTGGCGATGATGACTTTTTTGCCCAAGCCCACCGCAAAACGGCGAATCCCCAGTGCCACATCCTCCACAGAGGAATCCCGGTTTTCCAACTCCCCTTCCACATCGATGTAGCGGACGATAGGCCCGGCAATCAGTTGGGGGAAGAGGCAGACAAAGGTAGCAAGTGTGGCAAGATTTCGCTGTGCCTTCACCCGCCCACGGTAGACATCGATGGTGTAGGACATGGTCTGAAAGGTGAAAAAGCTGATGCCAATGGGCAGTGGCACCCCGGTCAAGGGGATTGCAGTGCCTAAAATGCCGTTGATGGTACCGACAAAAAAGTCAAAATACTTAAAAAAGCCCAACAGTCCCAAGTTGCCCGCCAGGGATGCAAGGAGGAAGATTTTCGCCCACTTGTCGTGGCGGTGCTTCTCAATGCCCAGACTGCACAGATAGTCCCAAAGAGAGGAAAGCACCAGCAGACAGACGTAAATCGGCTCGCCAAAGGCGTAAAACATCAAACTGGCAACCAATAGCACCCCATTGCGCCAGGCTTTCGGGCACAAAAAGTAGACCGCCAAGGTCAACGGCAAAAACAGATATAAAAACGAAATACTGGAAAATACCATGGCGTGTTCCTCTTTCTATGATGCTTCTTATCGCGTAGGGCGGGGGGGTAGGTCTGCCCCTACATTGCGACCGTCAATCCTTACATATTGGCAAATGCGGACAAAATGGCAGGTGCAAAGTCGTTGTAGGTCATAACCAACAGGACATAGTTGCCGTTGGTTGCCACTTCGCAGGTTTCAGCCTCCACGCAAATCCACTTGCGAGGGTCAGCATTGGCCTTGACTTTGCTGGCAACGTCGGTGACGTCGGTGCCTTCTGGCACTTCCACCAACACAACAGAGTGGGCTTGGGAGCCCATCATAGACTCATTTGCCACGGCGCGATAGCCGTCCACATGGTCAATGAAGGTGAACATGGGGAACATATCCACAGGCAGTTCCATGGACTCTGCCATAAATTCCAGGTTGGCAGCGCCGATGATGGTGGACATCATCCCCACCAAATCAGTGGTGGCTGCTTCCACCTCTTGCTCCACTTCGGGGGTGACTTCGGGGGTGACTTCGGGAGTAACTTCAGGGATCACTTCAGGCGCAACTTCGGGAGTGATGGTATCCACAGCTTGTGGTTCTTCCACCACAGGCGGTGCCACATATTCAATGGTGGGTGCTGTCAGCGTGTCCTCCTCATAGGAGTCGGGCAGTGTTGCGACAGGATCGCCCAGATGACCACCCATATCACCAGCATCATTCATGTTGTTTTCCACGTCGTTGTTTTCCACAACAGCATCGGGATCGTACACATCGGCGGTGGGAGTTTCCGCGCCATTGAGAGCATCCAAGTTGGAGACGATTTGGTTTGCCAGTTGGGTGTTGCTCATAATCAGGGCAATGGTGTCGCCGTATTGACGCATGACCACTTTTTCAGCCTCCACACAAATCCACTTGCGAGGATTGGCATTGGCCAGGATTTCCGCGGCAACATCGGCGGCATCCGCTTCATCTTCTACACGAACCAGCACCACTGAGTGGGCGATGGAGCCAATCATAGCCTCACTGACCAGACCGGTCATGCTTTCGGCTTGGGGGATGAATGCGTACATTTCAAAATTGGTTTCATCCAAAGGCAGGTCGCCCACCATGGGCAGTTCCACCACGTCGGTGAGGATGTCAGCCATAATGTCGGACAGTTCCATGTCGGCGACTGGGTTGGAGACCACAGGTTCTTCGGTGACGCTGCTGGCGCAACCGACCAGGCCCAAGGCCAAAGCTGCCGCGCAGAGCATAGAGAGTATCTTTTTCATGTTTTTTGTTTCCTTTCAAGCGGCATCATCGCCGTTTCTGTATAGTTAGACGGCACCGCCAATAAAAAGTTCCCACAATTCTAAAAATATTTCCACCTTTGCCTCTCCCGCTGGGAGAGGTGCCCATCGCAATGGGCGGAGAGAGCGTGGGCTTGCGCCACCGCACATGATAGGGGCGAGCCTCGCTCGCCCGAGGGCGATTCATGAATCGCCCCTACAATCACCCATCCCCATTGCAATTCCTTATATTATAATGTATACTAACATAAAATAACCGAAACGAGGATATCATGGAAATTTATTACGAAGACAAACACATGGTCATCTGCCAGAAGCCCACGGGGGTGCTGTCCCAATCCGATGGGACGGTGGAATCGGTGGAGACGTTGCTGACGACCCAACTGGGCACCCGGGTCAGCGCCGTCCATCGACTGGACGCACCGGTGGGCGGTTGCATGGCACTGGCAAAAAGCAAAAAATCCGCCGCCGCTCTGGGGCGAGCAGTGGCGAATCATCAACTAAAAAAAGAATATTTGGCAGTGGTCAAAGGCCCCATGGATGGGTCAACCGGCACCTTGCAGGACTTGCTGTACCACGATGCCCGCGCCAACAAAACCTTTGTGGTGAAAACCAAGCGAAAAGGTGTCAAAGAAGCCATCTTGCATTATTCTGTCCTAAAAACAGCAGAATATGCAGGGGAAACCTGGAGTTTGCTGTCCATTGTCTTGGAAACAGGCCGCACCCACCAAATCCGCATCCAGTTCGGCTCCCGCCAACACCCCCTGTGGGGCGACAAACGCTACGGCGGCACTGGCGAATCCTTCGGCCTCTGGGCACACCACCTAGAACTCCCCCACCCCATCCAAAAGAAAACGGTAGAAGCAACCAGCGAGCCACCGGCAGAAAAAGCTCCATGGAGCTTTTTCTAGTTAGGAGTGAGGAGTGAGGAGTTAGGAGTTTACTTCATCCATCACCTTCGCGGGTTGTTTTGGTGATTGCTGATAACATTTTTTTCAATTCCATACAATCGCCACAAATCGAATGATATTCTGCTTCTGATAAATAGTCCGTAGCATATAGCAATTTCAGCCAATAGGCTGTCTCCGCACACTCTTTATATGCAATGTACATCTTTGCCAAAAAATCCTTGCGAGAAAAACCATGTTCCGCTTCTGTGACATTTGCACCTATGCTGGTTCCAGAACGCAATAGTTGCTTTGATAGAACATACTCTTTTTTCTGTTCTGTCATCATGCGATATAACCTCACCACACGAATAGAAAACCGAAAACTCTTTTCCTCTACCGCATTCCTTCCCATACAACAACTCCTAACCGCTCCGCGAACTCCTAACTCCTAACTCCTAACTCCTAACTCCTCAAAGGTTGGGAATCACGCGGCTGGCGCAGGCGATGAGTGCTTGCACGGCGGTTTTTGTCTCTTTTTTGTTCCGCACCACGATGCCCAAATCTCGATATTCGGCAGGGCTGATGGGCAGGACTTTGACTTCGTCGTTGCGGTTGCCCATAATCAGTTCGGTCATAATGCTAACGCCCAGACCGTGCGCCACCATGGAGATGACCACAGAGTCGTCCACGGTGGTTTTTTTCATCCGGGGATGGATGCGGTGTTTCTTAAACACAGGGGTGATATCCCGGGTAAAGCCCAAGGAAGGGAGC
>JAWXUJ010000099.1:0-5537 GCA_044432765.1 Eubacteriales bacterium
CCCATCCGCTGGGCGTAGACGATGACGGGGAGGGAGGCGGTCATGCCCTGGTTGCCACTGCCGGAAACGATGACCACAGGCAGTTCGCAACCGCTCATTCGGGCATCAGAGCCGGCGGCGGCGAAGGCTTTGGCGGCGATTTTGGTGTCGTCCCCGAAGTCCCGCAGCAGGATTTGCCCCACATTGGCTCCCCATTCTCCTCGGAGGCCTTCCCATGCGATGGCAAGATTGCAGTCGATTTGGCGCTGAATCATGGGGCGGAGCAGTTCCACATCCACGGTGTTAGCAAATTCCAAAATGGTGGCTACATTTAATAGGGACTTGTCGGTGAGGTTTTCCTCGGCACTGTCGGAGATGGCAAGTTCCAAGACGGCCTGACCGTCCTTTTCCATGCCCACCAGGTTGGTGTGGTGGTTGGCGATGTGGATTTTCGCCACGTGGTTTTCGCTGTAACCGGTGATTTCTATGTCCAATAATCTGGTGGAATCTAGACATTCTACCTTGATTTCTGCATTTTTTAAGTATTCCGCAATGGCGACCTGTTGTGGCACTGAGACCTTGGCAATGCACTGTAATTGCTTGGAGGGCTTGCCTGCTACGATGCCTGCCGCCACGGCGGCCTCGATGCCTTTCAGCCCGCCGGTGTTGGGCACCACCACGCTTTTCACGTTTTTGATGATGTTGCCACTGATTTCCGCATGAATTTTGGTAGGCAGTTCTCCCATCAGCTCTCGGAGCACCGATGCGCCGTAGGCCAGGGCGATGGGTTCGGTGCAACCGGTTGCCATCACCAGTTCTTCTTCTAGAATTTTCAGATAGGCAGATTGGATTTTTTCGTCAATCATGGTGAAAACCTCCTTTTTTTTGTAGTTATTGTATCATATTTGCGTTTTTTGTCAAGTTATTTGTTGGGGGTGGATGTTGAATGGGGGTGGTACGTTGAGAATTTGCAAGTGCCTACAAAAATTCTCGGTAAGGCTCAGGATGACATATTGGGGAAATTGCATAAAAAACAGAATCAATATTTATGCAAAATACCAGTTGTATTTTGTCGGTTAGAGGCATATAATAAGAATAATTTCATAAAACCTATGAAGTTTTCGGAAGGGCAGTGCTCGACCGTCAATGGAGGACTCTCTGGAGAATCTCGCGAAAGGGCGAGTGCCGAAGGTGCAAGGCGAAAGCCGAATCTCTCAGGCAAAAGGACAGAGCATACCATATTTCCTGGGGGAATGTGACGTGTTTTGGACAAAACCAGAGGTTTTGTCCCTTTTTTTATCCATTCACATCTTTATATTTTAGGAGTATACCAATGAAAAATGTCGCAAATGAATCCATCGAATTTGTAGCCCAGTTCGACCCAGAATTGGCAAGCCTGATGAACAACGAACTGGTTCGCCAACGTCGGAACATCGAGCTGATCGCATCTGAAAACATGACCTCCCAAGCCGTTATGGCTGCCATGGGCAGTGTCTTGACCAATAAATACGCCGAAGGCCTGCCTGCCAAGCGCTACTACGGTGGCTGTGAGTGCGTGGATGTCCTGGAAACCCTGGCAATCGACCGTGCAAAGAAACTGTTTGGTTGTGATTTCGCCAACGTCCAACCTCACTCCGGCGCACAGGCCAACACCGCCGTCTACGCAGCCCTCCTGCAACCCGGCGACAAAGTGGTGGGTATGAATCTGGCAAACGGCGGTCACTTGACCCACGGTTCCCCCGCCAATATTTCCGGCAAGTATTTCGATTTCGCCGCCTACGGCATCAACGCTGAAACTGGTCGAATTGACTATAATGAAGTGGAAGATATTGTGAAAAAGCACCAACCTAAAATGGTGGTTGCTGGCGCAAGTGCCTATCCTCGCGCCATCGACTTCCAAATCTTCGCCGAAATCGCCCATAAATACGGTGCACTGCTGATGGTTGACATGGCGCACATCGCCGGCCTGGTCGCCGGTGGCAGTCACATGAGCCCTGTGCCTTACGCTGACATTGTCACCACCACCACCCACAAAACCCTCCGTGGCCCCCGGGGTGGCATGATTATGGCGAAGGAAGAATTCGCCAAAAAGCTGAACAGTGGCGTGTTCCCCGGCACCCAAGGTGGCCCCTTGATGCACGTCATCGCCGCCAAGGCCGTCTGCTTCCAAGAGGCCATGAACCCTGAATTTAAGGAATATGCTCACAACACCGTGACCAACGCCAAGGCTTTGGCAGAGGCACTGCTGGCAAAGGGCTTTGACCTGGTCACCGGTGGCACCGACAACCATCTGATGCTCACCGACCTGCGCCCTCTGGGCATCAACGGTCGCGACTTCCAAAACAATTTGGACGAAGCATTCATCACTGCCAACAAAAACGCCATCCCTAACGACCCCCAAAAGCCCACCATCACCTCCGGTGTTCGCCTGGGTACCCCAGCCGTCACCACCCGTGGCATGGGCCCTGTCGAAATGGTGGAAATCGCCGATTGCCTCCACAAAATCGCCGTCAACCCCGAGGGCAATCGGGCAGAAGTCCAAGCCCAAGTCACCAAAATCTGCGACAGATTCCCTCTGTACTAAGTTAAATTGGCGCTGTATAAAAACGCACCCCATTGGGGTGCGTTTTCGTTGCTGAAAGGGGGGAACCCGCTGGTTATGCAGTGACGTTGGCGATGCAGGATTTGATGGAGTTTTCCACCATGTCGCTGACGGATTGGTCGGTGTAGAATGCCATGTGGGGCATCATGACCACGTTGGGCATGGCGTTTAAAATGGCCATGGAGCGGTGCTGCAGCTGGACACCTTTTTTGTCTCGGTAGTAGATGGACCGGTCGCCCTCCACCAAATCCAGGGCGGCACCGCCTAAGTGACCACGCTCCAAGGCCTCAATCAGAGCCTCGGTGTCCACCAAATTGCCTCTGGCGGTGTTGACCAACACAGCGCCTGTTTGCATGGTTGCCAGGTTTTTGGCATTGAGCAGGTGGAAATTCTCCGCGGTGGAGGGGGCGTGTAAGGTGACGATGTCGCTCCGTTTCAGCAGGGCGTCCAGGGGGACGTATTCCACCAAGTCTGCTAAATCCGGGTTTTCCCAAAGGTCATAGGCCAAGACTTTGCAACCGAAACCGGACAGCAATTTTGCCACAGTTCCACCGATTTTGCCTGTGCCGATGATGCCTACAGTGGCTTCGTGAATGAGGCGGCCGCGGACGCATAGGTGCAGGGAATAGTCCTGCCCCACACTGCGGTTGAGCAGGGTTTTCACATGGCGCAAGGCCATTAACATCATCATGATGGTGTACTCTGCCACGCTGTAGGGGGTGTAGCCCACATTACCCACACCGATGCCAATGGAGGTTGCGTAGGCCACATCGATGTGCTCGCAACCGATGGTGCGGGTGGAGATGTATTGAATGCCAAGGGCTTTGTAGCCGTCCAACATGGGGGAGGTGATGTGGGTGGATGTGATGATGCTGACGGCATCACATCCTGCCGCCAACTGGACGGTTTCAGGTACCGGGTCAACTGGGAGCATGACCAGCTCCACACCATAGGCGGGGCCAAAGTGAGAAAAAAATTCCTGTTCGTCATCTCTGGCGCTGTAAATTGCAATTTTCATCATAAAACTCCATTTCCGTAAAAAATCGCCCCAATGGGGCGATTTTTTCACATATTAACCACCCAGATAGGCGGCTTTGACGCTTTCGTCGGTAAGTAGTTGCTTGCCGGGGCCGGTGAGGACGATGCGGCCTGTTTCCAAAACGTAGCCACGGTCTGCCACAGACAGTGCCATGTTTGCGTTTTGTTCCACCAAGAGGATGGTGGTGCCGTTTTTGTGTAATTCTTGAATAATGTCAAAAATTTGTTCCACCAACAGAGGGGCCAGACCCATGGAGGGTTCGTCCAACATCAGCAGTTTGGGGCTGGACATTAAAGCTCTGCCCATGGCCAGCATCTGTTGTTCACCGCCAGACAGGGTGCCTGCCACTTGTTTCCGACGCTCTTTCAGGCGGGGAAATTGGGCGTAGACCTTTTCGATGCCGGGGGCAATTTCTGTGTTGGGACGGGTGTAGCAACCCATTTCCAGGTTTTCTTCCACGCTCATCCGGGTGAAGACGCGACGGCCTTCAGGCACGTGAGCCAAACCGCCTTGGACGATTTTGTGGGGTTGCATGGTGCTGATATTTTGGTCTAGGAACTCCACAGAGCCAGTTTTGCTCCGCAAAAGTCCGGAAACGGTTTTCAGAATGGTGGACTTGCCGGCACCGTTGGCACCGATGAGGGTGACGATTTCCCCCTCGTTGACCGCAAAAGAAATGTCCTTGACACCGTGGATGGCGCCGTAGTATACGTTGATATTGTCGACTTTCAGCATACCTTAGCCCTCCTTTCCACTGCCCAGATAGGCCTTGATGACTTCTGGGTTGTTCTTGATTTCGTCTGGGGTGCCTTTGGCGATGATTTGACCGAAGTTCAAAACACCGATGCCTTCGCAGATGCCCATGACCAGGTTCATGTCGTGCTCGATGAGCATGATGGCGATTTGGAAGGTGTCACGGATTTTGACAATGTTGTCCATCAGCTCCGAGGTTTCAGAGGGGTTCATGCCGGCGGCAGGTTCGTCCAGCAGGAGCAGATTGGGGTTGGTGCCCAGTGCCCGGACGATTTCCAGACGACGTTGTGCGCCGTAGGGCAAACTGCCGGCTTGGTGGTTTGCCAAATCCTGCATATCGAAGATGGACAGCAGTTCCAGTGCGCTTTCTTTGGCACGCTTTTCCTCGTTCCAGTATTTTGGAAGGCGGAGAATGGACTCCAACATATTGCACTCAATGGAGTTGTGGAGGCCGATGAGCACGTTTTCCATAACCGTCAGGTCAGAGAACAGACGGATGTTTTGGAAGGTTCGGGCGATGCCCATTTTGTTGACGCCAACTGTGGATTTGCCAGCGGTGTCGTAGCCGTCCAACAAGATGGTGCCCCGGGTGGGCTGATAAACCTTGGTCAGCAAGTTGAAGACGGTGGTTTTACCGGCACCGTTGGGGCCGATGAGGCCGGCGATTTCGGTGCGACCGATGGCCATGTTGAAGTCGTTGACGGCGGTGAGGCCACCGAAGTCGATGCCCAGGTGGCGGGCTTCCAGAATGGGGCTGTCCTTGACATCACGTTCGGGGATGATGTTGGTGGTTGGGACAGGAACCAATTTGGTTTTGGGAGAGGGACGTTTATAACCGTTGCTCATTTCTTGTCCACCTCCTTGGATTTTTTAGTGGTTTTGGTTTTCGCAGTGTTTTTCCAGTTGATGGCCTTTTCCAAAATACGGCTCATGGAGAAGTCGTATGTGCCCATGAGACCCTTTGGACGGAAGATCATCATGCAAATCAGGATGAGTGCGTAGAACACCATCCGCATATCGCCCAGGGAGCGAAGTGCTTCGGAGAGGACGGTGAGGACGGTGGCGGCAACGATGGAGCCCAACATGGAGCCCATGCCACCCAGAACCACCATAACCAGAATCTCCACGGATTTCATGAATTTAAAGGTGGAGGGGAACAAACTG
>JAWXUJ010000100.1:0-5526 GCA_044432765.1 Eubacteriales bacterium
GCCCAAATTGCCCCAAACACCATGGCAACGCCTATAAAAACCAAAATTGGTCCCAACCAGTTTCGAGACGGTTTTTCATGTCTGCCTCTCATGTTGTACCACCTTTCCATTGCAAATCAATACAAAATCCACCGTCTTACCACCGTTTTTTTCGACGCTATCCTTGGATTTTCGGTAATTATACCACAAAACCAAAAAAAATGCCATCATTTTTGGAAATTGTTGCAATTTGTCATTGTACATTTGCCGAAAATATTGTAGAATATAAGCAAAGCAAAGAAACAGGAGGATTTTACCATGGATGATTTTGAATACACCCCTGACGAAAAAATGTTAGAGGAGCGCCGACAAAAGCGCATTGCAATGAAACGGAAACAACACAAAAGGAAACAAATCACCGCCCTGGCAATTATACTGATTATTCTGGCTGTTATCATCGCTTTGGTGATCAACGCCTGTTCCGGCGATAAAGAACCCGCAGTGGAAGAAACTCCCGTGGTGGAAGAAGTGGTGGTCGAAGAAGAACCCGTTATGGAATCTTCTCCAGATGTTACCGTCACCTTGGCTGCCGTTGGCGATATTATGACCTACCAAGAACAAATTGACGATTCCCTCATGGAAGACGGCACCTATGACTTCCTGCCCGCCTTCTCCCAAGTTGCCGACTATTTGGCAAATGCCGACATCACCGTGGGCAACCTGGAGACCAACTTCGCCGGATTCCCCTATGCCGGCTATCCCACCTTCAGCGCACCAGAGTCTCTGGCGACCACCCTGTCCGCCATCGGCTTTGACGTACTCCAAACCGCCAACACCTACAGCATCCAAAACGGCATCACCGGCATGACCTCCACCATCAACACGGTGCGTGGCGCAAACATGGACACCTTGGGCACCTACATCGACACGGCTGACCGTGCTGAAAACCAAGTCTCCGTCCAAGAGGTCAATGGCGTCAAATTCGCCTTCATCGGCATGACCAAAGGGCTCAACAACATGACCCTGCCCACCGAATCCAGCACCGCCGTGGACTTGCTGTTCAACGATTACTACACCAACTACAGCAATATCGACACCGCGGAAATCTCCGCTCTGGTCTCCGCTGCCAAGGCCACAGAGGCCGATGTCATCGTCGCCATGCTCCACTGGGGCAATGAGTACGATGCCACCGTTGGTTCCACCCAAGATGCCATCGCCGACCTGATGTTCCAAGCCGGTGTTGATGTCATTCTCGGCAGCCACCCCCACGTGGTCGCTCCCATGGAAACCCGCACCGTCACTGTGGACGGCGAGTCTAGAGAAGTCTTCATCGCCTATTCTCTGGGCAACTTCTACTCCTCCATGACCAAGGACAACACCCAAGAGGGCATGATTTTGAATCTGGAATTCACCAAGAATGGCACCACTGGTGACACCACCATCACCGACATCAGCTACGTCTCCACCTACGTCATTGACAACGGTGAAACCGCCGCCGATCGCTACACCATCCGTTCCATCGACCGTGCTCTGGAAGAAGGGGTGGACGACACCTTGACCGCAAGCCTGACCGCCGCCAAGTCCAATATCCAAACCATGACCGGCTACGCCGCTGACTGACGAGGTGGACAATGAAACGACAATCCTATATCAACTGGGATGAATACTTTATGGGCGTTGCTATGCTGGCCGCCAAGCGGAGTAAAGACCCCAGCACCCAAGTGGGTGCCTGTATCGTCAGCCCTGACAACATCATCCTGTCCACCGGCTACAACGGCTTCCCCAAGGGTTGCTCTGATGACGAATTCCCATGGGAGCGGGACGGCGAAGAAACCAAATACCCCTTTGTGGTTCATGCCGAATTAAATGCCATTTTAAACTGCAATGGCAAGGATTTGCGAAAATCCAAGCTGTATGTAGCTCTGTTCCCCTGCAACGAATGTGCCAAGGCCATCATCCAGGCCGGCATTGGGGAAGTCATCTACCTGTCCGACAAGTACGCCAAAGACCCCATGACCATGGCCTCCAAGCGGATGATGACCGCCGCTGGCATTCCCTTTCGCCAGCTGACCACCACCATGGATACCATCACCTTGGATTTCCGCGTGGATGCGTAAGTAGGAGATTTTATGCAGCACACAGAGGAATACTCCTTTTCCTGCCCTTTTAATGCCGAAAATGTAGGATGGATGCGCAGCATTTTAAAGGGTGATTTGTCCATTGAGGCCTTAACGTGGGACTGCAATTTTCGCAGACCGCCCTGGGTTGTCTGTGGATACTCTATATCGCCAGAGCAGTCGGCTCAAATTCTGAAAGATTTCCAGTCAAAAAAGGACGCCTCCCCCTGGTGTCGCCCTAGCTGGCTCCACAAAAATGGGCAAGTTTTTTCTGTTGAAAATGGGGATAAATACCCGAATATACTGGAATATGTTGCCCATTGGCAGAATATTGCCAACGCTTATCCATATTTGGATTTGGTATTCCTATCCCTTGCCAACGATGAATGTCGCTTTGATCAGGAGTTGGATGTTTTGGCAGATTGTGTAGAGAATATGTCTCAAATCCAAGTCAAAGAGTTGGTGACCAGCTTGTGGGAATATGAATGTGAATGGGAGGGTAAATCCAGTGAACTGATTCTGGATTGGGACACCTTCGATTTGGCCTCTATCATACGCAACCAGCCAAAGCGGTCTGCGCTTTTGCCCCTGTGGCTGATGGATACCATCATCACTTCTTTATCCTCCGAACATTATCATGCACTTTCCGTGGAGAACTTCCTCTACCAACCAGAGCGGCTCCGCAAGTACATGGACATTGGTCTACACATCAAAGATGGCACCATCACCGTCACCTGTGACCCTGGTGAAATGCTTCGCCTGTTGGCAGAGCGACTGCCAGCAGATGGCAAATTACCAGAATTTGAGGAATATACCGTTGATGAGGAAAACGCCACCATCCATGTCACGCAGCATAGTATCTCCTCCGTTCCCAAACATCCAAACCCAAGCGAGGGAATGGAATTGATCAATCCTTAAATACAGCAATACCGTCAATGGGTCTCAACCCATTGACGGTATTTTGATTGGCGCGTTTACCAGCTCTTCTCCGCAAACAGTGAGAACACAGTGTTCTAGCTCCCAAGATTGGATGTTCAAAAAGGTTGGCAGTTTTGTGGTATCCACCCTCTGGGGCGCTCCCTGTAGGCCACAGCCCATGTATTTCACATAAGCCTCCTTCTTCGTCCACAGGTGGAAAAAGCCGTCAGGGTGGTCTGACAGCCACCTCTGTTCCGGCAAGGTCAACACCTTCTGGTACATCCCAGCCTTCACAGGGCGAATTTGCTCCACATCCACGCCCAAAGGGCTGTCCCCCACGGCGCAGACCGCCAAATTTTTGGTGTGGCTGATGGAAAAGTACAGAGGATTCCCAGGGAAATAGGGCTTGCCCTCCCCTGTTTTTTCCATGTTGGGCATGGGACAACAACCCATCACATCTCTCCAGCCTCGCTCCAGAAGGGCGTAAGCCGTGTCGTGACCAGTTCCCTGGATATGTGACCAATAGATTTTCATATAATTCCTCTCTGTGGCAAAAAAAGGACTGTATCAAACGATACAGTCCTTTTGCTTGGCAATGAATTAGCCGTTGTCTTTCATGCGAGCGAAGCAATCGCTGCAGTAAACAGGACGGTCGGATTTGGGTTCAAAAGGAACCTTTGCTTCGCAACCGCAAGCGGCGCAAGTAGCAGCAAAATATTCTCTAGGGCCACGAGCAGCGTTCTTGCGAGCGTCGCGGCAAGTTTTGCAGCGTTGTGGCTCGTTTTGGAAGCCGCGTTCTGCGTAGAATTCTTGTTCACCAGCGGTGAAGATGAATTCGGAACCACATTCTTTGCACACTAAAGTCTTGTCTTCGTACATAATAGTTACCTCTCTTTTTTGCGTTTATAAAATGTTTCCCTGTCAGAATCTCATAAAAGCAAATGAGCTGGTCACAGGGTTCTGATATGCGAACGGCATCGCCGTTTTCGCTGGATTTGGTGCCATTCATCCCAAGATGAACAAGCAGAGTAGAAGGAGATTTGAGCAAGTTATGACGATGACTCCAGTGACTGCTGTGACTGTGCGCAGAGAAGGCAAAGTACTTCATCAGACATTGTTTCCATGTGTTCAAACATCGATTTAAATACCCTTTACTTTACGTATTATACCGCCTCTTGACAAATTTGTCAATAGTCGATGAAATATTTTTAGAATTAAATTGTTTTTTGTACGTTTTTCACACTGTCCGCCACCAGCGTTGCCACCTGTTCGGCTAGCTCTGCTGTCGCGGCTTCTACCATGACGCGAATCAAAGCCTCGGTTCCGGAGGGACGGAGAAGGATTCTCCCCTCACCTTCCAACATGGCATTGCCCTGTTCCATGGCCTGAACAACGGCAGGCGCCGTCATAACAGCCTCCTTATCGGCAGGCAGGATAGGGCCCTCCACATTGATGAGGATTTGAGGATATTGGGTCACAGCCTTGACCAGACGGCTGACAGACATATTGCTGTGTGCCAGAATTTGCAGGAATTGGAGAGCCGCCAGTTGACCGTCACCGGTGGTCATGTGCTCCAGGAAAATGATGTGGCCCGATTGCTCGCCACCCAAAACCATTTTGTTTTTCTGCATCGTTTCCAGGACAAATCGGTCGCCCACATCGGCGCAGAGCAGTTTCATATTCTGCTCCTTGGCGAACTTGTGAAGCCCCAAGTTGGACATGACAGTGGCGACAAAACCGTTGTTTTTCAGCTTTCCTTGAGCTTTCAGTTGGGTGGCAATGACCGCCATAAACCGGTCGCCATCCACAATTTGACCCTTTTCGTCCACCAGAAGGCAACGATCTGCATCACCGTCAAAGGCGATGCCGATGTCGTAGCAACCTTCCACCACCCGCCGTTGGAGTGCCGTCATGTCGGTGGAACCGCATTGCTCGTTGATGTTGGTGCCGTTTGGTTGGTCGTTCATGTAGGTGAAGTTGTTGTTGTAATAGCTAAACACCCGGCGGGCGGTTTTGGAGGCGGCACCGTTGGAGCAATCGATGCAGACCCGCAGATCGCCGATGTCCTCATGGATGGTGCTACGGATGTATTGGACATACAGCTCAGAGCCGTGACGACCATCTTGGATTTCGCCCAACTCCGCGCCTTTTTTGCAGGGGATTTTTGTATCAGCCAGGACGAGGCGCTCCACGGCTTCTTCCATTTCGTCAGGCAGTTTGAACCCTTTATCATTGAATACTTTAATGCCGTTGTATTGGAATGGATTGTGAGATGCGGAGATGACCACACCGGCTTGGGCATTGGCGGAAACGGTCAAAAATGCCACGGCAGGAGTGGGCATCACACCCAGTTGTAGCACATTGGCACCAACGGCGCAAAGGCCGGCGCTGAGGGCGGATTCCAGCATATCCGAAGAAATGCGGGTATCCTTACCGATGGCAACCAAGGGCTTTCCTTTGCAAGCTCTGCCCAAGGTGATGCCCAGGGCCATGCCGACGCGATAGGCCAGGG
>JAWXUJ010000101.1:0-5521 GCA_044432765.1 Eubacteriales bacterium
AGTGTCGGTAGGCTGAGCACCGTTCTTGATCCACTCTTGTGCCTTTTCAGCATCAACGGTAACGGTAGCGGGGTCGGTCAGGGGGTTGTAGGTGCCGATTTCTTCGATGCAGCGACCATCACGGGGGCTACGGGAGTCAGCGACAACAATTCTGTAGAAAGGGGACTTCTTTGCGCCCATTCTACGCAGTCTGATTTTAACCATGGATAATTCACCTCCAAAAATTTTTGTTCATTTATATCGAAAAGTGTAAAACTTTAGCGAACGTTACATACCGGGCAGGCCACCAAAGCCGCCCATGCCGCCGAACTTGCCCATTTTGCCCATCCGCTTGATTTTCTTGGATGCGCCAGGGGCGGACAGCTGTTTCATCATCTGTTGCATCCCCTCAAATTGTTTGAGGAGACGGTTGATTTCCTCCACCTTAACACCGGCGCCGGCGGCGATTCGCTTTTTCCGGCTGAAGTTGAGGCAGTTGGAATTTTCCCGCTCGTAGGGGGTCATGGACAGGATGATGGCTTCGATGTGTGCCATATATTTTTCGTCAATCTGGGCATTTTGAAGCTGGGATGCGTTGACGCCGGGAATCATGCCCATCATGTCCTGCATATTGCCCATGCCTTTGATTTGCACCAGTTGGTCGTAAAAATCAGCCAGGGTGAACTTGTTGGAGCGGAGCTTTTCCTCCAACTCCTTGGCCTTTTTTTGGTCGAAGGCCTGTTCGGCTTTTTCAATCAGGGTCAAAACGTCGCCCATGCCCAAAATCCGGGAGGCCATCCGAGAGGGATGGAATGGCTCGATTTGATCCAGCTTTTCGCCAACGCCCAGGTATTTGATGGGCTTGCCGGTGACGGCTTTGACGGAAAGGGCGGCACCGCCCCGGGCATCGCCGTCCAGTTTGGACAGCATGACACCGTCGATTTCCAACAGTTCATTGAAGGTCTGGGCGGCATTGACGGCATCTTGACCGGTCATGGCATCCACCACCAACATGATTTCTGTGGGGGTGACCGTTTCTTTGATGGACTTCAGCTCGTTCATCAATTCCTCATCGATGTGGAGACGACCGGCGGTGTCCAGGAAGACCATGTCGTTGCCGTGGCGGTTGGCATGGTCGATGGCGGCTTTTGCGATTTCCACTGGGTTTGTCTGCCCCATTTGGAAAACAGGGATGTCCAGCTGACCACCCACAACCTCTAGTTGCTTGATGGCGGCGGGGCGATAGATGTCGCAGGCCACCAACAGGGGGCGTTTGCCTTGGGACTTGAACAGTCCAGCCAGCTTTGCGCCGTTGGTGGTTTTACCGGCACCTTGCAAACCGACCAACATGACAACAGTTGGTGGTTTGGAAGAGATTTGGATTTTTTGGTTGTCGCTACCCATGAGCGTGGTCAGTTCCTCGTCCACGATTTTCACAATCATTTGGGCGGGGGTGAGACTTTCCAACACGTCGGTGCCCACACAGCGGGCGGTGACGGTTTTGATAAAGTCTTTGACCACCTTAAAGCTGACGTCAGCCTCCAGTAGAGCCAGGCGGATTTCGCGCATGGCTTCTTTTACGTCGGCCTCGGTCAGGCGACCTTTGGTACGGAGCCGCTTAAAGGCGGCAGAGAGTTTTTCGGTTAAACCTTCAAAAGCCATAGCTACTCCTTTATCATATCGACGGCATCCAAAATGGAGCGCGCCAGGGACTTGGTTTCGTCGTCTGCTTTCTCTGTCAAAACCACAGCGGCTTGGCTGATGGTGGACAGAGCGGTTTGAATTTCCTGGGTGCGGGCCAGAAAGCCCACAGTGGATTCAAAATGGGTCAAGGCCTGCTCGGCTCTTGCCAGAGAATCGTGGACGGCCTGTCGGCTGATGCCCACCTCTTCGGCGATTTCTCCCAGAGAAAAGTCTTGATTATAGTATAAATCAAAGCAGGATGCCTGCTTTTCTGTCAATAATTGTCCGTAGAAATCAAAGAGAAGGGTCATGGTGACTGCATCGTGTTTCATGGTGCCTCCTTCGGGTATCAAGGTCTATCACTTGACAGCTTACTCACTATACCACAGATTCCTCCAGATGTCAAGCCTGAAACCTTGACACGATGAAAAAAGAAAATATTCCCGATTTACATAATCTTCACAATATGATAGTATAATGATATCAAAACCGAAGATAAGGAGTCATTATGAAACGATTTTTACATAGAGCCACGGCCATGGCCTTGACGGTTTCTCTGTTGGCGAGCAATGTGGTTGCCACCAACTTGGGGTCTTGGACTTGGAACAGCAGCGTGGAACTGGGGGACACAGTGGACTTGTCCCAAGGTCAGTTCTACGGCAGTGGATACTACCAAACGGAAAGCGTGGTGGAGTTCAGCCCGGACGATGGCCTCATCCCCATGGTGGCCTACGGCAACACCCTCTATGGGCGAAGCACCATGGACTACCTCACCGACTACGTGGAAAACCAGGGCTACTCCCCGGTTGCCGCCATCAACGGCAGTTTCTTCGACCTGACCACCGGCATCCCCTATGGCGCTGTGGTCACCGATGGCATTGTGCGGGTCAGTGGCACCACCAGCGCCGTGGGCTTCTTCGCCGACGGTTCCACCATCATTGGGAGCCCCAACATCGCCCTGGAAATCACCATCCCCGATGGCTCTGTGGTGACAGGCCACCTGAACCGGGAAATGACCACCGCCAGTGGCATTGCTGTCTTCTCCCGGGACTACGACTACACCACAAAAGACTACCAAGATGCCTATAATATCGTATTGACCATCCAAAAAGGCAACTTCGCCCTGGGCGAAACCGTGGAACTCCAAGTGTCTGCCATCTACGCCGACACCCAAAACTGTGAGATCCCCGAAAACTCCGTGGTCATGGCCATGGACAACAACACCCAATTCACCTATACATTAGATAACACCCTGAAAAGCCTGGCAATCGGCGACACCGTCACCATCGGCACCACCGTGGACGAAGACTGGGAAGATGTCCAATATATCTGTGGTGGGGACGATATGTTGGTGGAAAACGGCAAGGCCGTCACCGACTTCTCCCTGGTCTCCGCAGAAAAGCGGACAGGCCGTACCGCCATCGGCATCAAGGCCGACGGCACAACCGTCCTCTACGCTGTGGACGGCCTCCAAAGTGGCTACTCCACAGGCATTTCTCTGGCCGACTTGGCCACCCGCATGAAAGAGTTGGGTTGTGTCACCGCCCTAAACTTGGATGGTGGCGGTTCTACCACCGTAGGAGGCCACTTTTTGGGCTACAGCGACTTGGAAACTCTGAACAGTCCCTCCGACGGCAAACAGCGGGAGTGTGCCAACTTCATTTTCCTTGTGCGGGAAACCACCACGGCAAAATCTGCCGACAAGCTCCATCTCTACCCCTACGATGCCATTTTGCTGGGCGGTGCCACCTTGGATATGACCGTCACCGCTACAGATTCCAACGACATGGCAACCGATGTTCCCTCCAATATGGACTACTTCGCCTCCAGTGGCACCATGGATGAAACCGGCACCTTCACCGCCGATTTCACCGCGGAAACCGTCACCGTCTCCGCGGAATCCGCCAAGGCCGAGGGCAGTACCACGGTGAAGGTCATCGAAACACCCTCTGCCATGACGGTGAAAAACCAGGCCACCAACAGTGCCGTCACCGCCGTCACCGTCACCGGGGAAGGCACTGCCGACTTCACCGCAACCGCCGTCCTCTATGGCGCAGATGTGGTGTCCCAAGACAACTGCTACACCTGGCAGGTGGATGAACACCTGGGTACCGTGGACGAAAACGGCCTGTTCACCGCCGTCAGCACCGCCACCACTTTAGTCGGTAACTTGACCGTCACTGCCGGAGAACTATCCAAAACCATCGCCATCACCGTAGGCGCCCAACTCCCCGACGGCTCCGTCCTAGAACCTATGGAAACGGCGGTTTTGACCAGTGGAGACGGCATCACCGCCTCCCTCAATGAAAGTCGCACCTACATGAAATACGGCGACGGCAGTGGTCGGTTGGACTACGATTTGACCGATGCAGAGGACGGCTACGTCACAGCCTCAATCTCTGTGGAAATCCCAAGTGCATACAAGGAAATCGGAATGTGGGTTTATGGGGATGGTTCCAACAACAGTCTTTCTGCCTATTTCACCGTGGACGGCGTTGCCACCAGCAAGTGGCTGACCCAGCTGAACTTCACCGGCTGGAAGCAGGTCACCGCAACCATGCCAGCGGGAGCAACCGCCATGACTTCTTTGAAAGTCGTCACCTATGAAGAGGCCACCGCATCCATTGGCACCATCTATATCGACCAAATTTTCGGCTCCACCCTGCCTTTGAAAGACGTGGAACCACCGGTCATTGCCATGGAATTGGTGGGCACCAACGTGGAAATGACCGTCACCGACAGCGGTAGCGGTGTGGCCTCCACCACACTACGGGTGGACGGCGATGTCACCGAATTCAGTGGCACCTGGGCGGTGCCTCTGGATGGCGGATCCTACCAAATCCGCCTGGAGGCCGTGGACTACATGGGCAATCAATCGGCAATGTCCATGGAGGTCATCGGCGATAGCCAAGAAATTTTCGTGGACACCACCGGTCACTGGGCAGAAACCTATATCAACTATGCCTACGACCAGGGCTACCTGAAAGGCTCCACCAACACCGCCGGACAACTGGAATTCCGGCCTGACAATGCCATGACCCGCCAAGAATTTGCCGTGGCCTTGATTGGCTTCCTGGGGGTGGACACCGCCCAATACGCTGACGTAGACCTACCCTTCGCCGATGGCGCAGACATTGCATCCTGGGCATTGGACAGCTATAAAGCCGCCAATTCCCTGGGCTTGATTACCGGCTCTCAAGACAAGGGCGCATTGTACGGCAACCCCAACGCCACCATCACCCGCCAAGAGGCCATGGCGATTTTATCCCGCACCCAATCCAAGGGCTACGCTCTGGCAGACTTGACCCAGTTCACAGACAGCGGCAACGTGGACACCTGGGCCTATGACGACATCGCCTCCATGGTGACCCAAGGTGTCATCTCCGGTACCACCGACGGCAAACTGGAACCCAGCGCCACCGTCACCCGCGCCCAAGTTGCAAAAATGCTAAAAATGTTGTATTAAATCAAAATGCGCCTATCGGCTTAACGCAGCAAGCTTTTTTAACTGGTTTTTTACGTGGGACGAGGGATTTCGCCCACGGGCGAGACGAGAGTTGTCACTTTCTGTGTGGACAGAAAGCGACCAAAGAGCCAGTTAAAGGGAGAACCGAGTCCCTTTAACAATACCCTCCTTTGGAATCCACTCCGGGCTGCGAATTCAACTGCCTGACCCTTTGTCTTGCTGTTTAAAATTGATAAGTATATATTAAATAAAAAAATCCGCCGGAGGGCGGATTTTTGGTACTATAAAAAGCGTAAGTGTTAGGCACCGATGGGTGTTTCACATTTGCGCTTATTCTATTACAATAAGGGGAGTAATTGGTCTGGCGTGGCGCTTTTTGGAGCGAAGCCTCCG
>JAWXUJ010000102.1:0-5492 GCA_044432765.1 Eubacteriales bacterium
CTCTGCACTCTATATTTGGGAGGGTGGCATCGCCATTTATGGCGCGGTCATCGGTGCGGTGATCGTGGTGGCGATTTATTGCAAACTGAAAAAAATTCAGGTGGGTGCCTTGTTGGACATCGGCGGTATGGGTTTGCTCATTGGGCAATTCATCGGTCGTTGGGGCAACTTTATGAACCGGGAGGCCTATGGTGGCATCACCGACAGCTTCTTTAAAATGGGTCTGGAAGACAGCCTGGGCAATGTGACCTATTATCACCCCACCTTCCTCTATGAATCGGTGTGGAACATGGTTGGCTTTGCCATCATCCACTTTGTTTCTAAAAAATATCGGAAGTTTGATGGCCAAATGTTTGCCATGTATGTGGCATGGTATGGCCTGGGTCGTGGATTCATTGAAGGTATGCGGACAGACAGCCTGTATATCGGCTCAACAGACATTCGTGTCAGCCAAGTGCTGGGCTTTGCCTCTTGCATTTTGGCAGGTGGATACATTCTATATATGCTCAAAGTGAAAAAACCAGATCCCGCCAATATGCGTGTCAATCTGCTGAAAAAACAGGCAGAGGAAGCCGCGGCAACAGAAGACGTGAATCAATAGGGAACGCCCTATGTATTTTGAAAGGAGATCATCACTATGAAAATCAGCGAATACTTCAACAGCGTCAAAGAGGCAGCCGTAGGTGGCGCACAAATCGCCGTCACCAAGACCAAGGAAATCGCCTCCACCACCAAGGCCAACATCGCCATCCGTGGCGAAGAGGAAAAAATCAAAAAGGCACAGCTGGAACTGGGCAAACTGTTCTATAAAGACTACATCGTTGGGGAAGAACCTGATATGGCAGAATATCTGCCTTGGTGCGAAAAAATCTCCGACTCCAAAATTTCCATCGAAGACCTGAAAATCGCCATCGAAGATTTGAAGGCCTCTGGCAAAGTGGAAGAAGTCGTGGTGGAATTGGTCACCGAAGAAGAAACCTGCGAGTGCGGCTGTGGTCATGACCACCATCACCACGAACACCACCACGAAGAAGGTTGCTCCTGCGGTTGTCACGACCATGACCACGAAGAAGTTGCAACAAAAGTTGTCGAAGGTGATCGCCCCATGCACGCTGATCGGGACTGCGGTTTCGCAGAACTGGCAGAAGAAGACGAGGTTGCACCTGTCAATGACCACGACGTGGTCATCAAGGAGTTTGACCACTCTGCACTCTAATGTTTGCGTAAAAAGGCGAGCCATCGGGCTCGCCTTTTTGTGTGGAAAATTCTTTACAATGGGAGTTGTACGTGCTATACTCATCATAAGATTTGGACAGCAAATGCCCAAACAGAAAGAAGGAGAAATATGAAAAAATCACTTAGGCTGTTCTTGACTTTGGTGCTGTTGGCTGCTGCACTGTCTGTCACCGCTTTTGCCGACACCATTGAAACCGAGGACTTCATCCTGACAAACGCAACCCATTTTGAAACAGAAGAAAGTCCTTACGGTTATGAAGCCGAGGACTACTGCATCCTCACCACCACTCGTGACTTACTTTGGATCAATACGTATTACTACACATCTTTTTATGGCATGCTTGAGTTCAACCTAACCTCTGTAACCGCCGAGGGCAACACCATCGTGGATGTAGATGCCTCTATCTACATCAGTGCCACCGGTGAAACTATGGATTACTATGACTGGGTTGACGCCATCGACAATGGTACCACCAGCTTCGACGACGAGCCAATCATTCTGGCCGGTTCCACTTATGCGCTCCACAGTGATTCGCTCTTCTATTTGAAATTTATGGCCATAACCTCTGAGGAAGACTACACCGAGTATCACATCTTACTAGATGACGCCGACGGTGTGGACAGCTACGCTGCTTATTTGGATTTGGCTGAAACCGAAGTTTCTGAAGAAGTGGCAGAAGAAACTGCCGTGGAAGAAACGATTGTGGAAGAAACCACTGTGGAAACTGGCACTGCTGTTGCCACTGCATCCACCGTCTTTGTGAACGGCGAAGAGGTTGCCTTCGATGCCTATAAAATCAACGACAACAACTACTTCAAACTCCGTGACGTTGCCACCGTGGTTAACGGCACTGAAAAACAATTCTCCGTGGACTGGGACGAAACCGCTGTAGCCATCTCCTTGCTGTCTGGCGCAGAATACGTCTCCGTCGGTGGCGAGATGACCTTGGGCGATGGTACCGCCAAAGCATACACCACCACCACCGCAACTCTGTACATCGATGGTCAACTGGTGGAACTGACCGCCTATAACATCGACAACAACAACTACTTCAAGCTCCGCGACTTGGGCGAAGCCTTCGACTTCGATGTGTCTTGGGACGGTGAAGCCAATGCCATCACCGTGGACACCACTGCCAGTTATACCGCGGACTAACTTTATAAGGCGCTGTATAAACAGGTCACCTCGTAGGGGCAGGGTTCTACTCTGCCCCAGCAGACGAAAAATCTCCACCATTTATCGTAAAATGGTGGAGATTTTTAAGCATAGGGAGGAGCAGAGCCCCTCCCCCTACAGGTGCAATTTGAGTTTTTGTATAGCACCTTAAAACAGGGCGGCGATGATGTTGGGTTGGTCTGGAACGTGTTGACTGGCGGCGTAGAGTAGTTTTGCTACGTCACGACGGGTAACGGGTTCCAGACAATCGGATACGCTGATGGGGAAATTGGCATCGTACAGCGTGACCACGGCATCCTCTGCCCAAACAGGTACCGTTTCGCTGTCGCCAAAGTCGCTGACCGCCAATTCAGAGGCGGGCAGTTGGAGGGCGTTTTGAATCATGACAGCGGCCTCGGCTCCAGTCAGGTTGGCGGTGGGTTGGAACACCAGGCCTTCGTCAGAGGTGGTGCCGCTGATAACCCCGGCACGAAGGGCAGAGACCACAAAGGGTTGCATCCAATCGGGGGTGGCCTCTTCATCAGCAAAACCAGAGGTCAGTTGGACACTTTGGGGGCTGAGATTGGTAAGTTCTGCCAGCATGACCACAAATTCGCCCCGAGTCACCAATTTGTCAGGACCAAAACAGGTGTAACCTGCCACGGTTTCTCCGCTGAATAGGCGGGAATCCTGCATCCACAGGGCCACGAACTGGTCGGGGTCATCGGTCATATCGGCGTAGGTGGCACTGTCCATCGGTTTGCGGATGTCTATGGTTACAGTGGCAGTATTGGAAACGTCGCCGGCCTCATCAGTGGCGGTGTAGGTGAAGCTGTCTTCTCCGACTTTATTCTTGCCGGGGGTATAGGTGAAGGTGCCGTCCTCGTGGATTTCCACTTCGCCACGCTTGGGTGCGGTGAGAATTTGGTAGATCAGTTTGTCGCCGTCCTCATCGCTGACTGCAAAGATGCCATCGTTGGCGATGTTTTTATAGGTCTCCATGGTCACATCCTCGGCGATAGGTGTATGGTTTTTGCCGGAGAAGATGGATGTCTCCCAAACACAGCCGGATGCTACACCGTTTTCTGTGATGGGAAGATAGGACAGTGTTGCCACAGCATCCACCTGGTTGGTGGGAGTGAGCACCAAACTGGAAAGTTGGTCGGCGGGAATGACGTCGCCGGGGTGAAGGGTTCGGTTACCATATTGAATGGTGGCGATGGCACTGGTTGGTACATCGGTGACGAAGATGCCGGTAAGTGTGGCCTCTCCTTGATCGGCGAAGTCCCCGGCGGTGAAACAATACTGGGCATCGTAGAGTAGTTCTGCATCGGTGGCGAAGGCTGTGAGGGAGAGGGTCGCCAATACCAACGCGGTGAGGATTGTTTTTTTGTTTTTGGGTAACAAGTGCATGACCTCCTTGAATTATTGTCCTTGCTAGTGTCTGCCGGTTTTGATGAAATATTCCCATTTTTGGTGGAAATCTTCAAAGGGTATTGTACTGTCGGCGGTTTTCAGTTATAATGAAAGAAAACAACAGCAAGAAAGAGGTGCTTCAATGGAACGACATGGATTTATCCACAGCATGGGCGACACGAAGGTTTTGATTCTTTACACGATGAATCATGTACACTATCCGGTCACCGACCAAGAAATTTTCGAGCTGTCCTTCTGGGACGAGTGTCTCAGTTATATTGATGTGAAAATTGCCATCCCTGAAATGGTGGAAAGCGGGCACTTGATCCAAGAGGGCGATAAGTTTGCCATTTCGGATATGGGCAGAGAGGCATGCGCATTGGTGCAGACGGCGTTGGCCTACCCGGTGGCACAGCGGGTTTTGAAGGCGGTCAATGCCTACAATGAAGATATCCGTCGCCGCGATGTGCTGAAAACCGGCCTGGAAAGTCACAGTGAGGGGACATATTCTGTGTCCATGGAGCTGAAGGGCAAACTGGGCAAGGAGTTTGCTATGGAATTCTTGGTGGATTCCGATGAAGAGGCAGAGTCCTTGGAGACTGCCATGCGGGAACACGGCGAGGAAATTTACGAGACGATTAAGAGTCTTCTGCTGGATGAGATTGTGTAAACAATCCATGAATTGTGAAAACTTGACAAAAAAGACTTGAAAATTATCAGAGTTATGGTATAATGATTACAGAAGCAATCATGATACTTCTAAATGGCAGTTTTGCTCCTTTGCTACGCAAAGAACCGCAAAATGCCATATTATACCAAAATGCTGCGCATTTATGGTATAATATCTATCCCGAGCATCGAAAGGAGCGACGACTTATGAAAATGACGTACACCGAAAAGAAAATTACTCTACCAAACAATGTCAAAGATTATGCGGAAAAGAAGATTTCTAAACTGGAACGCTATTTTAATGGCGAGGTAGAGGGGTTTGTCGCATTTGGCGTGGAAAAGGATCGCAATATCGTTGAGGTCACCATCCATGCTTCCAGCACTTACTTTAGAGCCAAGGAAAGCACTTCGGATATGTTCGCCTCTGTGGATGCCGCTGTGGCTACCATCGAAGGTCAAATCCGTAAGAATAAAACCAAACTGGCTCGTCGCATCCGCCAGGATGCCATGGTTCGTTCCCCAGAATCCATCTCTTCCTTCATCCCCGAAGCTGAGGAAGGTGAATTTGAAATTGTCCGTAGCAAGCGGTTCTCTATGAAGATGATGAGCCATGATGAAGCCATTTTGCAGATGAATCTGCTGGGTCACAGCTTCTTTGCCTTCCGCGACGAGGAAAGCGATGGTGCATTCGCTGTTGTTTACCGGCGGAAAGACGGTGGATATGGTATCATTGAAGATGAAACATAACTATATATAGTAGTGAAATCGGAGCTTTGAAAAAAGCTCCGATTTTTTTGATTTTTTTCAAAAAAAGTGTTGACAAATAGCGGAGAAAATGGTATTATGTTCTAGCGCTTGAGAGAGACACCAAAACATCTTAGAAACGGCCGACAATCGGTTGAAAAAACTTGAAAAAAGTTCTTGACAAACGAGGTTGGTTGTGATATTATGTATAAGCTGTCTGAAAAGAACTTCGGTTCTGACAAGGACTTCCAAAAACAAACAAAATTCTTTG
>JAWXUJ010000103.1:0-5423 GCA_044432765.1 Eubacteriales bacterium
CACCTTCGAGAAGGTGGTCATGATCGAAACCGAAGCCAACGAAATCGGTGAAGACATCCTGATGGAAGGCATCAAACTGGCTCACGAAACCAACATGGAAATCGTGAAATTCATCAACACCATCGTGGAAAAAATCGGCAAGCCCAAATTCTCCTTCGAGAAGGCAGCCGTCAACCATGACCTGTTGGACGAACTGTTGGCCTACGGCTACGAAAAAATCGAAGCCTGCTTGGACACCGACGACAAGAACATCCGCGAAGCTCGCCTGGCTGAAGTCCGTCTGGATTTTGCCGCAAAATTCGCTGAGAAATATGAAGACTACGACCAAAATATTGAAGTTTGCCTGTACAAAATGCAGAAGAAAGTCGTCAAGGCTTGGCTGTTGGCTGGCAAGCGTGTAGACGGTCGCGCCATGGACGAACTGCGCCCCTTGGATGCAGAAGTCGGCATCCTGCCCCGCGTTCACGGTTCTGGTCTGTTCGCCCGCGGACAAACCCAAGGTTTGTCCATCTGCACCCTGAACACTCTGTCCATGGTGCAAAAGCTGGACACCATCTATGACGAAGAAACCAAGCGTTATATGCACCACTACAACTTCCCATCCTTCTCCACTGGCGAAGCTCGCGGTAGCCGCAGCACAAGCCGTCGTGAAATCGGTCACGGCTCTTTGGCTGAAAAGGCTCTCTTGCCTGTGATCCCATCTGTGGAAGAATTCCCATACGCCATCCGCGTTGTCTCCGAAATCATGTCCTCCAACGGTTCCACCTCCCAAGCTGCCATCTGTGGCTCCACCTTGGCTCTGATGGACGCCGGTGTGCCCATCAAGCGCCCTGTCGCTGGCATCTCCTGTGGCCTGATTTCCGAAGGCGACAACTGGAGAACCTTCATCGACATCCAAGGCGTGGAAGATTTCCACGGCGAAATGGACTTCAAGGTTGCCGGTACCACAGAAGGTGTCACCGCCATCCAAATGGACTTGAAGAACAAGGGCTTGACCCTGGAAATCATCGAAAATGCACTGGAAATCACCAGAGCTGCTCGTTTGGAAATCCTGGAACAAATCATCATGCCTTGCATTCCCGCACCTCGCACCGAGGTCTCCGAATTTGCACCTAAGATGCTGTCTTTGAAGATTCCTGTGGATAAAATCCGCGAAGTCATCGGTGCTGGTGGCAAGACCATCCAAAAAATCTGCGCAGAAACCGGCGCAAAAGTGGACATCGACGACGATGGTTCCGTGTTCATCTCCGCCATCGAAGGTGCCGCTGCTGAAGCCGCCAAGAAGATGGTCGACGACATCTGCTTCGTCCCCGAAGTCGGTGCTCTGTACTACGGCAAGGTCGTCCGCATCATCCCCATCGGCGCATTTGTGGAACTGGTTCCTGGCAAAGATGGCATGGTTCACATCTCCAAACTGGAAAACCGTCGCGTTGAAAAGATTGAAGACGTGCTCAACGTTGGCGATATGACCTGGGTTAAGGTCATGGAAATCGACGAAAAGGGTCGTGTCAACCTGTCCCGCCGCGACGCCATGAAGGAAATCGAAGCTAAAAAGTAAGAGAAATAGCGATATATGTCAAAGAGCTCCCAATGGAACAAGATTTTCAAATTTCGGAGGGAGGAAAAGTGTGAAAAGGAACCGTCAGGGTTCCTTTTCGCGTTGAGCGAAGCGGATAAATCCGCCCGCAGGCGTTTCAACTTGTCAAAACGAAGGTTTTTGACAAGTTGAAGCAGGTCATTTCCATTGGAAATGACCTGCTTTTGTGCATTGGAATGATAATGTAGGGCCATGGCTTGCCGTGGCCGATGTGTAAATTCGCGGTGCACCCAAAATTACAAAGAAAGTCCCCGCGCCAATTTGCTTTTCGGTTCTGGAAACAGATTGAATTTGGATTGCATGGTCTGTCCAAATGTTTCCAAAACCCTGGAATCTCCCGATTTTAGCTCCAGTTCCACCTCTTGGAAGTGGAGCTTTTTGTCGTTTTTGGTGAGCATACCAACGTCTAGAGCCAGTTCGACGGTAGCACCACCCAAGTCCAACAAAATAGCTCGGCGGGTGAATTCTGCCCCACAGGTGACCACCAGAGGAGACTGCAAAAGGTCCACCAACTCTCCCGGCGCGCCCAATTTCACCAGGGCGGGAACGGCAACTTGGGGGTCGGAGCCTGGGACTTCCCATTCATTGCGAATGTGAAGTCCTTGCTCCACAGAACCGCCGGCCTTGACGGTGATGACGGAGGTTTCGTTCTCCATCCGTTGGCGCAAAGTCCAACGGCGGGCGGAAAAATCCCCCTTTTCGTTGTCAAAATACCGGCTGACCATGGCAATGGTTCGGGGCGGTTCGGCAATTTTGTCGGCGAGTTCCGACCAATTTAAGATTGCATCCAAGATTTCTGGGGTGGCTGCCCCCAATTTCAGTTCCAGTTCCTGTGACATTTCCATCACTCCTTTCCTCTATTGTACCCCAAATTGAAAAAATTGCAAGGCAAAATTTCCCTTTCCATTTCCCGACAAATTCTATGTATATTTTGTGATAAAATTGGAAGAAAATACAGGAGATGGGAAATTGAAAGAATTACAAATGAAAATGACATCCAAAAGTGTCCGTCTGTGGCGGACGTTGGAGAGTTGGCTTGCCAATCCGGGATTTGCCCATCTGGTTGGCAGTATGCACTTTTTGTTGCTGGGTTTTGTGCTGTCGGGTGCCTCCCTTTTTGGGACGGCTTTGCCCTTGGCCTGTGCCTTGGTTGCCACGACCACAACCCCGATTTTTGCATTGGCGGGACTGCTGGGTTCCTGTGTGGGATACCTTTATTTCTGGGGAGTCAGCGGTGGTTTGCAGTGGATCAGTCTGTGCGTTTTAATTTTCGCCACCATTTGCACACTTGGGAGCACCAATCTGGGGAAAACCGCCTGGTTTTTGCCTCTGTTCACCAGTTGCATGGCGGCAATGGTAGGGCTTTTATTTCTACTACAAATCCCATTTACGGTGGAACTGGTGATCAGCTACGTGCTCAATGTGTCCATCAGCGGTGGAATGGTCTACGGTTTTCAGATGGCGAAAAAGCGGGGAAAAAGTGGATATTCCTTACTTTTTCTTGGATGCTGTGGGGCGGGATTGGGCGGTTTGGCACTGGTGGGCGATGTGAATTTCGGTCATTTTTTCGGATTCTGCCTGGTGAGCGCCGCATTGGGTACTTCGGTGGCCTTGCCTCTTGGGGCGGTTTTGGGATTGGCGGTGGATTGCGCCAACCAAGGGGGCTTCCACTACACTGCCCTGTTCGTCGCAGTGGGGCTGTGCAGTCAGTTGGACATCATGGGTCGGCGACCGGTGGGTCAGCTCATGTGCTTGGTGGTCACCACCCTGTATTCCATTTTCATGGAACCGCCGGTGACGGCGCTGTTGCCCGTTGCTGGCGTGGCGGTTTTGGCGGGACTTTTGGTGCCACCAACCTGGTTTCAGGGGTGGGGACAACAGCGCACCATCTTGAACGCCCAAGGCCAATTAGAGGATTTGGGGCTGGTATTTGCAGAAATCTCCCAGAATTTGACTCGAGAAATCCCCAAGGAGAGCAAGGTTCCGCTGTCCTCCATTTTCGACTGCGCCGCCGAGGAGGTCTGCGGAAATTGTCCTCTTTGGAGCCAGTGTTGGAAGCAAAAGGGCAGTGACACCTTCCACCTGTTCTGCGCTGCCGTGCCGGCGATGGTGCAACGAGGCCAGGCCTTGCGGGAGGATTTTCCGCCGGAGTTTGCCCGATATTGCACCGATTTTTCCCGGCTCTTGTGCCACATCAACTCCGGCTTAGAGGCCATCGCCGGTAAAAAGCAGTACCAAAATCGCCTGGCAGAAACCCGCACCGCCGTGGCGGAGCAGTACGGATTTTTGGCATCCTACTGCCAACGCACTGGTGATGAATTGGGCTTGGATTTTCAGAGAAAGCGGGGATTTAAGCCAGAATTTGCTGTGAAAACCGCAAAAAAAGTTGGAAATGAAACAAGCGGTGACCGGGTGAGCGCCTTCTATTGTGGCGACCATTACCACTGTGTCATCCTCTGCGATGGCATGGGCAGCGGGGAAAACGCGGCAGAGGAAGCACAGCTTGCCACCGACACCTTGAAAGGCTTGCTTCAAGCCGGCCTGCCCCCGGAATACGGCTTGGAATTTTTGAATTACTTCTACATTTTGCGTGGTACTGGCTGTTTTTCCACCGTGGATTTACTGTGGATGGATCTCCACGACGGAAAGGCGACACTATATAAATGGGGCACCGCCCCCTCTTATTGCAAGGGGAGCACCACCTATAAGTTGGGCTCCGTCACGCCACCGCCGGGCCTTGGTGTTGGAGAAAAACACAGGCCACAAACGGTGGGTTTGACCATGGAGCGTGGTCAGACGGTGATTTTGCTCAGCGACGGCATCGAGGATGGCGCCGTGGCTCGGCTCATCAGCGGGTGGAGAGTGTGCCCGCCCTACGAGTTGGCCAATGCGATTTTGGAGGAGGCAAAATCAACAGGAGAAGACGATATGACCGCCGTGGTTGTCACGTTGCGACACCGTTCTTCTGATTTCTAAGATACCATAGCTAAGGCGCAAAGTTTGTCGAAACACAACATCTTGTGAAAATTTTTTAGAAATACCGTATATTTTGTGGTTATAATGTAGAATCCAAAAAAAGGTCGCGAATTTTGCGGCCTTTTTTTTCACGCATATTGTGTTCTCACCACGGATATGTTATACTTACCACAGTAAAGAACCAAAGCGTAAGGAGAAATTTCATGCGAGTTGTCATAAAAGTGGGTACCTCCACCTTGACCCATGGCACGGGGATGTTGAACATCCGCCGTGTGGAGAATCTTTGCAAAACCATGTCCGACCTGAAAAATGCAGGGTACGAGCTGATTTTGGTGTCCTCTGGCGCCATCGGCATGGGCGTGGGCAAGCTGTCCTTGAAGGAAAAACCTCAGGATATGCCCACCAAACAGGCCGCCGCCGCCATCGGGCAGTGCGAGCTGATGTACACCTACGACAAAATGTTCGCCGAGCACAACCACATCGTCGCTCAAATTCTGCTGACCGGCAGTGACGTAGAGGACGACCACCGGCGGGAGAACTTCCAAAACACGGTCAACCGGCTGTTGGAACTGGGCGTTCTGCCCATCATCAACGAAAACGACACCATCATCACCGACGAAATCAAGGTGGGCGACAACGACAGTCTGGGCGCCATCGTCGCCGTGGCAACCAAGGCGGATTTGCTGATTTTGCTTTCCGACATCGAAGGTCTGTACACCGCCGACCCCCACAAAAACCCAGAGGCCACCCTGATTTCCATGGTGGACGGCATCACCCCCGCCATCGAAGCCTTGGCAGGCGGCGCTGGCTCCGGCCTTGCCACTGGCGGGATGGCAACCAAATTGTCCGC
>JAWXUJ010000104.1:0-5422 GCA_044432765.1 Eubacteriales bacterium
CTGCCCACCAAACATTTCCATGACCCGAACGGTAGGGGTATCTTGCCCCAGGGCAGGAATGGCAAAGATTTCCGGGGTGATGTCCTGTTCCACGTGGACGGTGTCCATGACCCAGTCGGGATAGGCGGGGCTGTCCCGGTGGACGATGGGGGCACCATTCTCGGCGACCAAATCGCCATCTACCCAGGTTTTTAGGACGTTAAAGTTGATTAAATCCTCCAAAAGCACCATATCGGCGCACTTTCCTGGAGTGACGGAGCCGAAGTCGTGATCCAGTTGGAAGCACTGTGCCACGTTGATGGTGACCATTTGCACCGCAACTAGAGGATCGATGCCCTCATCCACAGCTCTTTTTAGAATGTAGTTCAAATGTCCGTGGGACACCAAGGTGTTGGGGTGGGAATCGTCGGACACCAGATGGGCGAAGCGACTGTCCAGTTTGCCATCTGTCAGGGCGGGTGCCAGTTGGCGCAAATCGTGCCAAGCGGAGCCTTCACGGAACTGGGCATACATCCCCAACCGCATTTTGGCTAGGGCATCTTCCATGCGGGTGGACTCGTGACAGCAACGGATGCCGCTGGCGATGTAGCCATTGAGTCCTGCCCCGGTTTCGGGGATGGAGTAGTGACCGGTGGGGATTTTGCCGGCCTCCAAGGCTGCGCCCACGATGGCGTGGGGCTCATCCAAACCATTGACCATGCCGGGGAAGTTCATCATCTCGCCGGTGCCAACCACGGTGTCCCAATCCATGGTCTCGGCTACGTCTACGCTTGTGACTGTGGGAGAACCGATGTCCTCAAAGCCAGCCACGGCGGGGACGCAGGATGGGGTGGTGACCATCACCTTCAAAGGTACGGTTTTACCCTCATCAGCCATGAGTTTTACGGCTTTTAGCCCCAAAACGTTGCAGATTTCGTGGGGATCGCAGAAAATACCCGTGGTGCCGTGGGGCAAAACCGCTTGGGCATATTGGGTGACGGTAATCATGGAGGACTCTACATGGATGTGTCCATCCAAAAAGCCGGGTGCCAGGAATTTATCGGTGCCGTCCACCACCTGGGTGGATTCGCCGATGCAGTGGGGTGCGTCGCCAACCAGGGCAATGCGCCCCTTTGCCACGGCGACGTCCATATGGGGGAGTAGCTCACAGGTGGTGACATTGACCAGATTCACATTGCGAATGACCAGGTCGGCTGGGACTTTTCCTGCCGCCACGGCGCTTAAATCTTTGGAAACTGTCCACAGGGGAAACTTACAGAACAGATTTTTCATAAAATACCTCCCAAAAATCAAAAAAATGTGGTACAATAAGGGCTAGATAGAGAAGGGGGGCGATGGTATCAATGTGACGTATATGCTGCGGTGCGCCGATGGCACCCTGTACACAGGATGGACCAACGACATGGAAAAACGGCTCCACGCCCACCAATCGGGGAAGGGCGCCAAGTACACCAAGGTGCGATTGCCGGTAGAACTGGTCTATCTGGAGGAGCACGAGACAAAAGGTGCCGCCATGTCCCGGGAGTGTGCCATCAAGGCCTTGACCCGGGTGGAAAAATTAAAATTGATTGCACACTTCTATGATACCCCAAAAACACCCATTTGCCAAGAGAAAAATTTGTAAAATCGGCGTAAATGCCATAGAATGGAGGACGGATATGGAATATCCTTTGAGAAATTTAATGGCGGGCTTTGACCGCCTGGTGATATTGGACACAGAAACCACCGGTTTGGGCTTTGAAAAAGAGGAGATTATCCAACTCTCTGCTGTGGTTTACGACCATTCTGGGACAGCGGTGCAGGAATATGACCAGTTGATTGCCATGACTCCGGGGAAGGTGCTGGACCCCTTTATCACCAAATTGACAGGCATCACCCAACAGGATTTGAAACAGCGGGGCATCCCAAAATCACAGGCCTGCCAGGATTTGGGGAAAATGTTGGTGCCAAACACTCTGTTGGTGGCCTATAACGCCCACTTTGATTTGAGTTTTTTGTTCCATCTACTGAAAAACCATGGCGACTATCGGGTGTTACAAAATTGTAAGTTTTTAGACGCATTAACCGTATATAAGGACAGAAAAGAGTATCCCCACAAACTTGTCAACGCCATTTCTGCCTATGGTTTGGAAGGGAAAGTGGTCAACAGTCACCGTGCCATCGACGATGTCTATGCAACCTATGCCGTCCTTTTGGCTATGGCAAAGGAAAAAGATGACTTGCTAAAATATGTTGGATTGTTTGGGTTTAACCCGAAATATGGCATCGAAGGCAAGGCAATCAAATCTATTACATATAAAGCCCAAAAATACAATGGTACAAAACCACTATATTTGTAACCCATCTTTTGGCAATAATGACTGTGGTATTTAACATAGATTTTACACGTAAAATGTAGATTTTACGTAGATTTTATGTTAATATAACATAGATAAATGTGACAAAACTAAAGGAGAACTTACACATGGATATCTTTTCCGTCTTTACCTTCCTGGGTGGCCTGGCATTTTTCCTCTTTGGCATGAACGTCATGTCTGGAAACCTGGAAAAAATGGCAGGTGGCAAGTTGGAGTCTATGCTGAAAAAAATGACAGCAAAGCCAGTCATCGGACTGTTTCTCGGTCTGATTATCACCGTCGCCATCCAATCCTCATCCGCCACCACGGTCATGTTGGTTGGCTTGGTCAACTCCGGCATTATGACCTTTAATTCCACCATCCACGTGATCTTCGGTGCCAACATCGGTACCACCATGACCGCTTGGCTTTTGAGCCTTTCTGGCATCGATAGCTCCAACTTCTTCCTCAAGATGTTGAAGCCTGATAATTTTGCCCCACTGCTGGCCTTCATCGGCCTGCTGATGATTATGGGTGCCAAGTCCGACCGGAAAAAGAGCATCGGCTCCGTTATGGTTGGCTTCGGTGTCCTCATGTTCGGTATGGATATGATGGAAGGCGCCGTCAGCCCTCTGGCTGAAATGCCCCAATTCGCCGACATGATGGTCAACTTTTCCAATCCTTTTTTGGGTGTTATCGTGGGTGCACTGTTCACCGCCTTGATTCAAAGTTCCTCTGCCTCCGTCGGTGTGTTGCAAGCCTTGGCTGTCACCGGTGTGGTGACCAACGGTATGGCACTGCCCATCATCATGGGTCAGAACATCGGTACATGTATCACCGCCCTGCTGTCCTCCATTGGTGCCAACAAAAATGCCCGCCGGGTGTCCATCATCCACGTGGCCATCAACACCTTGGGCACCATCATCTTCCTGATTCTCTACTACCCACTGCAATCCGCGTTGGGCGAAATTTTTATGAACGAAGATGCCAGCCGGGTTTCCATCGCCATTATGCACTCTGCATTCAACATCTCTGTTACCTTGTTGCTGATGCCTTTTGCCAAGTACATCGGCAAGTTGGCTGTCCTTATTGTCCCCGATTCCGCCGAGGATGCAGAGTCCATTCCACAGTGCTATCTGGATAGTCGCTTGCTGTCCACCCCATCCATCGCCATTGTGGAATGTGAGAGCAAAGCACAGGAAATGGCTCGTTTGGCACAGGGTATCATCGTGGATTCCATCATTCTCTTCGAGGATTACTCCGAGAAAAAAGAAGGAAAACTGCAACAAAAAGAAAGCCAAATCGACAGCTATGAAGACCGCCTCGGCTCCTTCTTAGTGCAGATTTCCGGCAAGGAACTGTCCAATGCCGATACCATTAAGAGCACCAAAATCCTCCATGCACTGGGCGATTTTGAACGTCTCGGCGACCACGCCTTGAACCTGGCACAAAGCGCCAAGGAGATTCACGACAAGCAGCTCAGCTTCTCCGCCAACGCAACCAAGGAACTGAAAGTCCTTACCGATGCCTTGACCGAGATTATGGACATCTCCGTCCGCGCATACAACGCCAACGATGTGGAACTGGCCAAGCAGGTGGAACCACTGGAGCAGGTCATTGACCGACTCATCGAACGCTCCAAACTCCACCATGTAGAACGGCTCCAAGCAGGACGTTGCACCATCGAATTGGGCTTCATCCTCTCCGATATTTTGACCAACTACGAACGTATTTCCGACCACTGCTCCAACATCGCAGTCTGCGTCATCGAAACCGCCCACAGTAACTTTGATGCCCACGAATACCTTCAATCCGTCAAAAGTGGCTCTGATTCCCAATTCACCGAGCAATATAAAATCTACCGGGAAAAGTACAAGTATCCGCTGTAATATAAGTAGAAAATCGGATTGTTGCAATGCAACAATCCGATTTTTTGTTATTTTTGTTTCTCTGTTACCAGTTCCCGGACGAAACATTCCAGGAACTCCCGACATTTTCCACAGCCGGTGGAGCAGTGGGTGATGGCTTGGACTTCTGCGAAGGTGGTGGCGCCAGCGTCTACAGCATCCATGATTTTACCGTAGGTTACGTTGTGGCAGTGACAGGCTTCTTTATTTCGATTCATTTTTTCACCTCTTTTGTGGATTTTTTGGTCAATTTGTGATATGATAATCAAAGGCCCTTTTGGGCGAATTTGCCTGTTGAAATGGAGAATTTACATGGGTGTATTGGGAAATTTAGCGCCACAGAACGTGTTCGGTTGGTTTGAGACCATCTGCGCCATCCCCCACGGTTCTGGGCATATTACCGCCATCAGTGATTTTTTGGCGGAATTTGGCCGTCAGCGGAACTTGGAAACCATCCAGGAACCCTGTGGCAATGTGATCATCAAAAAACCTGCAACCGCCGGTTATGAAAACAAACCAACGGTGATTTTGCAGGGGCATATGGACATGGTCTGCGAAAAGACACCAGAAACCGTCTTCGACTTCCGGAAAGACGGCCTCTGTTTGGTCACCGATGGGGTGAAAGTCTGGGCAGATGGCACCACTTTGGGTGGGGACAACGGCATCGCTGTGGCCTATAGCCTAGCGATTTTGGACAGCGACACCATCCAACATCCTTCCTTGGAAGCGGTCTTCACCACCGATGAAGAAGTGGGCATGGTGGGCGCAACGGCCTTGGATGGCAATCACCTCCAGGGGAGAATGTTGCTGAATTTGGACTCGGAAGAGGCTGGCGTTTTGACCGTAGGTTGCGCCGGTGGCGCCCGCGCCACCATCACCCTGCCTGTACAGTCTGCCCCGGCCCATGGGGATTTATTCCAGCTGGACATCGGCGGGCTGGTGGGCGGTCACTCCGGCATCGACACCGGCAAAGGCCGGGGCAACGCCAACAAATTATTAGGCGAAGCACTGTCTCTGCTGGCAGAACTGGTGGACATCCGCTTGTGCTACGTCAAGGGCGGCGCGCAAAACAACGCCATCCCCAGAGATGCCACGGCCCTGTTTGTGGCACCCGCCGACCAGGGGGCATGGATTTTCAAAGTCCTCCAGGCACTGGAAGGGGAACTTCACCAACGGTTT
>JAWXUJ010000105.1:0-5415 GCA_044432765.1 Eubacteriales bacterium
GTCCTGTACAAAACTGGTCATGGACGGTTCTCCTTTCGTGCAAAAAATATCCTTACATGGAAGTTCCATGTAAGGATATTTTATACATTATTTCAAAATTTTGCAGTCGAAAAAATGGGAAAACTCCATTATTTTTCCAAACGCTTTTTGGCTTCTGCCAGTTGTGCAAGTAGGTTTCTGGCGGTTTCAGCCTTTTCTTTTTCCGCGTTGACCACAGCTTCTGGAGCCCGGGAGACGAATTTTTCGTTGGACAGCTTGCCTTCCAGCATTGCCAGATTTTTCTGGGCTTTTTCCATTTCCTTAGCAATCCGTTCCAGTTCTTTTTCAAAGTCGATTAGTTGGTTCATAGGCATGAACATCTGGGCATCGGCGGTGACGCAGTTGACCATGTCGTCTGCACCTTCGGGCATCTCGGTGGCGATGACCAGTTCGTCGGCATAGGCCAGTTTCTTGATGAAGGCTTCACCGTGATTGAAGTCCTCCACCTTGTCGGTGACGATGTAAAGAGTGGAACGCTTGGAGGGAGGCACATTCATCTCAGAACGGCGGGTACGAACAGAACCGATGGCTTTCATGATGATTTCCATGGTGTTTTCTTCGGCTTTAAAATTCAGCTCTTCCTTGTATTCTGGGAATTTCGCCGTCATAATGGTGTCGCCGGTGTGAGGAATGGCTTGCCAAATCTCTTCGGTAATGAAGGGCATGAAGGGGTGTAGAATCTTCAGGAATTGATCCAGGACGTAGAGCAGAACCTTTTGTGCCACCAGTTTGCTGTCTTCATCTTCACCGTAGAGGCGGGTTTTGGTCAGCTCGATGTACCAGTCACAGTAGCTATCCCAGATGAAGTCATAGATTTTTTGGACGGCAATACCCATTTCGTACTTGTCCATGTTCTCAGCCACTTGGGCAGCCAAGGTGTTCAGCTTGGAGAGAATCCACTTGTCAGCCATTTCCAGTTGGGACAGGGCAGGCAGGGTGTTTTCTTCCATGGTCAAGTTCATCATGACGTAACGGCTGGCATTCCAGATTTTATTGGCAAAATTCCGCATGGCTTCACAACGTTCCACGAAGAAGCGCATATCATTGCCTGGTGAGTTGGAGGTGATCATATTCATACGAAGGGCATCGGAACCGTATTTTTCAATCATTTCCAGAGGATCGATGCCGTTGCCCAGGGACTTGGACATCTTTCTACCCTGGTCGTCACGCACCAGGCCGTGAATCAGGACGGTGTGGAATGGGGTCTTGCCAGTTTGCTCACAACCGGAGAAAATCATACGAGCAACCCAGAAGAAGATGATGTCATAGCCGGTGACCAGCACATCGGTGGGATAGAAATACTTGAAATCTTCCGCATCGTTGTTGGGCCAGCCCATGACTTCAAAGGGCCATAGGGCGGAGGAGAACCAGGTGTCCAGAACGTCTTCATCCCGGGTGATGTTTGTGCTTTGACACTTTTCACAGCAGGTAGCATCCTCTTTGGACACGGTGACATGACCGCAATCAGCGCAGTACCAAGCAGGGATTTGGTGACCCCACCACAGTTGACGGGAGATGCACCAATCACGGACATTTTCCATCCAGTTGGTGTAGGTTTTTGAGAAACGATCAGGGACGAATTTGGTGGAGCCGTCCTTGACCACTGCCAGAGCTTCTTTTGCCAAAGGCTCCATTTTAACGAACCACTGGGCGGAAATGATAGGCTCTACGTCCTTGTGACAACGGTAGCAGGTGCCTACGTTATGGGCGTGTTCCTCGATTTTCACCAGGTAGCCGCCTTCTTGCAGATCCTTGATGATGACTTTTCTGGCTTCGTAACGGTCCAGCCCCTCGTACTCGCCACCAAATTCGTTGATTTTACCGTTGTCGTCTAAGACGCGGATTACTTCCAAGTTGTGGCGCAGGCCGACTTCGAAGTCGTTGGGGTCATGGGCAGGAGTCATTTTCACACAACCAGTACCGAATTCCATTTCGACATATTCATCGGCAACGATGGGAATTTCCTTGTTGACCAAGGGCAGGATACAGGTTTTGCCCACGATGGATTTGTAGCGATCGTCAGCAGGGTTGACGGCAACGCCACTGTCCCCCAGCATTGTTTCAGGACGGGTGGTTGCAACGATGATGTCGCCGGAGCCGTCCGCCAAGGGGTAGCGCAGGTGCCACATATGACCAGGCTTGTCCATGTACTCCACCTCTGCATCGGACAGGGCGGTGACGCAGTTGGGGCACCAGTTGATGATGCGGCTGCCTTTATAAATCAAATCTTTTTTGTATAAATCAACAAACACTTCTCGAACAGCTGCGGAGCAGGTATCGTCCATGGTGAAAGCGGCTCTGTCCCAGTCACAGGACGCACCCAACTTTTTCTGTTGTTCTACAATGCGATTACCGTATTTTTGTTTCCATTCCCAAACTTTTTCCAGGAATTTTTCACGACCCAAATCGTAACGGGAGACACCTTCGGTGTTGCGCAGTTCTTCTTCCACCTTGATTTGAGTGGCAATGCCAGCATGGTCAACACCTGGCACCCACAGGGCGGCGTATCCTTGCATTCTCTTGAAGCGGATCAGCACATCTTGCAGGGCAGCGTCCATGGCGTGACCCATGTGGAGTTGGCCTGTGACGTTGGGGGGTGGCATGACGATGGTGAAAGGCTTCTTCTCTGGATCGCGCTCGGTGTGGAAGTAGCCGCCATCTTGCCACATTTTGTAGATTCTGTCTTCAGCTTCTTGAGGCTCATAGACTTTGGATAGTTCTTTGTTCATCATATATTCTCCTGTTAAAGTAAAATAATCCCAGATAGCGACTAGGCCATCTGGGACGAAAGTAATTCCGCGGTACCACCCAGTTTCCCACCAAAGGCGGGCAACTCTATCTCTATAACGGGAGAACCCGGGTGAACTTACTGATTTCAGCCCACCACTCTGAGGTGACATTCAAACATTCCTACCATGGCTTGCACCGACCGCCAATTCTCTGGGCGCAGGTTTGTCCTACTATTCCTCATCTACGTTTTGTTATATTGACATCACAGGGGTTTAGATATCCTCAATGATGGCAGTTGCTTTTTTCTCTTTCACGCCAGTCATGGTGTTGAATTTTTGGCGAGAATCGCGGACACGAGCCAAGGCTTCATTTACGGTGTCTTCGGTGCGTTTCAGTGCATCATCCACATATTCGTTGGTGACTTGACGCAGTTCCTTCACCTTCAAGTTGGCTTGGTTGACCAATTCTGCAGCCTCTTTTTGGGCTTCGATGTAGACTTGTTCTTTGGTCAGCATTTGGCGGGCTTTGGCTTCAGCCTGTGCCATCATGGCTGCGGCTTCTTTTCTGGCGTTGGCAATCAGCTCATTGCGGGATTCCACAATGGTGCGGGATTGCTTCAGTTCGCCGGGCAGTTGACTGCTGATTTCATCCAGCAAATCCAGGATTTTGTCCCGTTCTACCACCACTTTGTCTGCGCCCAGAGGCACACTCCAAGCGTCGTTGACCATATCGTATAGTGCGTTAATGACTTCTTCAATACCGTGTTGCATATTGACGTCCTCCTTAAATTTGTTGAGTGATTCGTATGTTGAATTTCTCCATGATTTCCTCTGGAAGGAAGTCGGAGACATCGGCACCGTGGGTACCCAATTCTTTGACCACGCTGGAGCTGAGGTACATAAACCGGTGTTCCGAGGTTAGGAACATGGTGTCCAGGTTGTCGTTCATTTTGTGGTTAATCATTGCCATTTGGAATTCCTTTTCAAAATCAGTGGCGGCCCGGAGCCCTTTGACGATGACGCCAATGTTTTGCTCTCTTGCATATTCTGCCAACAATTTGGGGGAACTATCCACAATGACGTTGGGTAAATTTTTTGTGGTTTCGCGAATCATGGCGACACGTTCTTCCCTGGTGAACATGGGGGCCTTTTCCGCATTGACCATGACGCAGACCACCACACGGTCAAAAATCTTGGAGGCGCGGGATATGATATTCAGATGACCCTTGGTGATAGGGTCAAAGCTACCGGGATAAATGGCTGCGCTCATACTTCCTCCATATTCCTGCGGAAAAATGTCAGGCAGGAATGACCGTATTGATATTGCTTCCAGGAAAACACCTCCGAAACTTGGGAGGTGATGTCCTTTCCTGTAGGACTTTCACAGATTATTATACCATCTTCCGCCAAAATGTCAATTTCAGAAATGCGTTTTATTGCATTTTCCAGAAATTTTTCCTGATATGGTGGGTCTAAGAGGATAAAATCGAAGGTTTTTCGGCAAGTTGCCAGATATTGGAGGGCATCCCCCTGGATAACTTGGCCTTCTAGCTTGGTTTTTTTCAGATTTTCGCGAATCAGTGCGACAGCATCTCGGTCGCCGTCAACGAAAACGGCCTCTTTTGCACCACGGCTGAGGGCTTCGATGCCAAGTTGACCAGTGCCGGCGAACAAATCCAACACCCGTTTGCCATAGATGTCAAATTGGATGATGCTGAATAGGGCTTCTTTCACCCGGTCGGTGGTGGGGCGGGTTTTGGTGCCCTTTGGTGTATTCAAACGGACGCCTCTGGCGGTTCCTGTGATGACTCTCATGGTTTGGCCTCCTGATGAAAATGATGATAGACCGCCACGGCGGCACTGTGGGGCACAGCCTCCTCCAACTCTGACACGGTGGCTTTGGAGATGGCTGTGATGGATTTGAAGTGTTTCAAAAGCTCCGCCCGGCGGGCTTTCCCGATGCCAGGGATGGCCTCCAGTTTAGATTGGGTCAGTTTTTTGGAACGAAGTTGCTTTTGATAGGTGATGGCGAACCGGTGGGTTTCTTCCTGGATTCTGCCCACCAATGCGAAGACTGCCGGGGTGGCAGCGATGCCCACCTCGGTACCTTGGGGCGTGACCAGACCGCGGGTACGGTGGCGGTTGTCCTTGACCATGCCGTAGACCGGGAAATCCAGTTCCATGGACACCAGAAGGTCTTTGACCATTTTAGCGTGTACGGTACCACCATCGATGAACAGGGCGTCTGGAGGGATGTCAAAGCCTTTGTCCCCGGCTAGATAATGGGCAAAGCGACGCTCGATGACCTGGCGCATGGAACCGTAGTCGTCCTGGTCGTCCAAACCTTTGATTTTGAATCGCTTGTAGTCCTTTTTATAGGGCTTGCCGTCTTGGTGGACGGTCATGGAGGCCACGATATCGGTGCCGGCATAGTTGGAGATGTCGTAAGCCTCGATGCGGTGGAGGGCGGGCAGGTTTAGCATGGACAACAGTTGTCCCAGTGCGCCGGTGACCTTCTCCTCTTTTGTGGTGACCCGCTCGGCCTCATCTTTTGCGTTTTTGTTTGCCAGTTCCACCAGTCGCACGTTGTCCCCTCGTTGGGGTACGCGGATGTGGACACGGCGGCCGTGGTGCTCGCTGAGGAGCG
>JAWXUJ010000106.1:0-5388 GCA_044432765.1 Eubacteriales bacterium
GGGTGCGATATGAGAAAAACGGTGATTTATTACTGAAATGGTAATACTCATACCAAATTGCTTGACAGTGGGGTGGAATGGTGGTAAAATGTGATTGTATAGTATAAATGCAACGATGGAGAAAGACGGATTTTGCGCCCTTTAGAGAGTTGTCGGTTGGTGTAAGACAATGGGAGCGGATGCGTTACTCACTCCGGAGCAGCTGGGTTGAAATTAGTAAGCCTTGCCGGATGCCTACCGTTACTGGGGTTCCATTCACGCAACGGAACGAATGGGTTGAGTGGTCGCATTTGCGGCAAAGAGAGTGGTATCGCGGGAACTTGTTTGACAAGCCCTCGTCTCTCAAGGTGGATTGCCTTGACGGACGTGGGTTTTTTTGATGTCCGCTACTACAATGTACATTTTCAAGAAAGATTAGGATACCCAATGACACTGGATAAAATCTATCGCGCCGCGTTCACGTTGAAAGACGTCACGCGGACAACAGACTTGATTGCAGCCTCCAAACTACAGGGGAGCAACAATCTGTACTTAAAAACGGAAAACCTACAGTTGACCGGCAGTTTCAAACTGCGAGGTGCTTTCTACAAAATCAGCCAACTGACAGCTGAAGAACGTGCCCACGGTGTTCTGGCCTGTAGTGCAGGCAATCACGCCCAAGGCGTGGCACTGGCTGCCACCCAAATGGGCATCAAAAGCGTGGTCTGTATGCCAGACGGTGCGCCCATTATGAAGGTGGAATCCACCAAGGGACTGGGCGCGGAAGTCTGCCTGGTCAAGGGCAACTACGACGATGCCTACGACCATGCCGTCAAGCTAAAAGCCGAAACTGACATGACCTTCATCCACCCCTATGACGATGAGGATGTCATCGCAGGGCAGGGTACCATCGGCCTGGAAATTCTGGAACAACTCCCCGAAGTGGATGCCGTTGTGGTGCCAATCGGTGGCGGTGGTCTGATTTCCGGTGTGGCCTATGCGGTGAAAACCCTCCGCCCTGACATCAAAGTCTATGGCGTCCAAGCCGCTGGCGCCGCCAGTATGTTTGCCGCCTACAAAAGTGGAGCCTATCAAACTTTAGACACCGCAACCACCTTTGCCGACGGCATTGCCGTGAAAAAACCAGGCGAGAATACATTCCCCCTGGTGCAGCAATATGTGGATGAAATTTTCACCGTCACCGAGGACGAAATCGCCGCCGCCATTTTGGCTCTGATGGAAAATCAAAAGCTGGTGGCAGAGGGTGCAGGCGCTGTGGCAGTTGCCGCCGCCATCTTCGACAAATTGCCCATCAAAGGCAAAAACGTGGTCTGCATCGTCTCCGGCGGCAACATCGATGTAAACATTCTCTCCCGGGTCATTACCCGCGGTTTGGTTATGAGCGGACGAAATGTCAGTCTGACCATCTCCCTCACCGACAAGCCAGGGCAACTGACCCAGGTTTCTGAAATCATCAGCCAATGTGGTGGCAACATCACCGGAGTGGACTATGACCGTTCCAATGCCAATATGCCCATCTCCAGCTGTTTCCTGAAACTAGGCCTGGAAACCAGAGACAACAAGCAGATTGAAGCAATCAAAACCACCCTGGCAAAGGCCGGGTTTCACTTGGTTGGTGAAATGTAAGGCCATGGCAAGCCATGGCCGCGGGTGATTCGTGAATCGCCCTTACATCACTGAACTCCAGCTTTGCACAGTTCGATGAACTGTTTTGCCACCCGGGGGCTTCTGCCACCGGCGCGGATGGCGAAGGCCTCGGCCTGGCGCATGAGCAGGGATTCTTCTCGCTCCACACCGTACTGCTCTGCCAATGCAGCCACGATGGATTGATACCGCATCTTTTCCGGTTTCTGGAAGGTGATGGTGAGGCCAAACCGGGCAGCAAGGCTCATCAGCTCCTGGCGGGTGTCGCTTTCGTGGATGTCATCGCCGGTGCGGTCGCTCATAGTCTCTTTGATGAGATGGCGGCGGTTTGAGGTGGCATAGACGGCAATATTGTCGGTGCGACCGCAGACACTGCCCTCCAAAATGGCCTTCAAGGCGGCGAAATTGTCGTCGTTGGCGGTGAAGCTCAAATCGTCAATGAACAGGATGAATTTCAAGGGATTGGCGGCTAATTGCTCCACCAAGTTTGGAATTTGGAACAACTGTTTTTTCTTCACTTCCACCAGGCGAAGGCCTTGGTCTTTGAACTCGTTGGCGATGCCCTTGATGGCAGAGGACTTGCCGGTGCCAGCGTCTCCATAGAGGAGAACGTTGTTGGTGGGCTTGCCTGTCAGTAGAGCTTGGGTGTTCAAAATGATTTTGGAACGCTCGTTTTCATAGCCCGGCAGTTGGTCTAAACGCTGTGGATCAGGGTGGCGAACAGGAATCAGCTTGCAGTCCTCCACGGTGAACACGTGGTATTTTGCAAAGATGCCGTAGCCCTTTTGTCCTGCCACTGCCAGACGTTTTTCATAGGAAGTGATGAAATCCGCATCTTCCGTGTCCCATTGGGGCAGGTAGCTGTAGTCACTGGTGGTGCCAATCAGGTAGTCTTCCAAGGTCACCTGGCTCACTTCTTGGAGGAAGGAAAGCTCTTGCTTCAAGCAGTTGTCCAACGTGGGGTGGCTGATGCCCCGGGCGCGACTTCTTGCGTAGAAGTTCTCATTTTCTAGCACAGAATCTTTTAGATAACCTGTCCAACTGGTGTTAGATTCAAATAATTTTGCCACAAAACTGGCGATGGCCTCCACCATGATGGCGCCGGATTGTTCCCGGGCGGACAGCATTTGAAAGAAGCTGTTTACCACATCGTCATGATGCAAATCTCGAAAAATAACCAGAGCTTTGTATCTGGTTTCCATGGTTTTGATGGTCATATTTTGTCCCCTTTTCAGAAATAATCAATTTTCTGTATCAGTATACCGCGATTTTACCAATTATGCAACTGTTTTTCACGGTTGCGAAAAAGAATAAAGGAGAACACAATTTATGTTGCTGACTGGCTCTCAAATTTTTATCGAAGTTTTAGCGGAACAAGGCGTGGATACTATTTTTGGCTATCCCGGCGGTTCTGTTTTGAATCTGTACGATGAGCTTTACAAAAATGCGGACCGCATCCGCCATATTTTGACCGCCCACGAACAAGGTGCCTCCCACGCCGCCGACGGCTATGCCCGCGCCACTGGTCGCACCGGTGTAGTTCTGGCAACCAGTGGCCCTGGTGCCACCAACCTGGTCACCGGCATCGCCACCGCCTATATGGACAGCGTGCCTATGGTTGCCTTCACCGGCAACGTACCCACCACCTCCATCGGCAAGGACAGCTTCCAAGAAGCCTACATTGAAGGCATCACCATGCCCATCACCAAACACAACTTCACCGTCCGCAAGGTGGAGGACTTGGCAGATATCATGCGCAAGGCTTTCCGCATTGCACAAACAGGCCGTAAGGGTCCTGTTTTGGTGGACATCCCCAAGGACATCACCGCCGCAAAGTGCGACTATGAACAAAAAGAGCCAGAGTTGATTCGCACCATCACTTCCTACGACAAGGAAAAAGTGGCAGAGGCCGCCAAAATGATCAATGCCGCAGTGCGTCCCATCGTCTACTTCGGTGGCGGTGTCTGTAGCGCCGCCGGCTGTGTACCCCTCCATGATTTACTCCACAAGGCCTCCATCCCCGCCACCTACACCTTGATGTCTGCTGGCACCTTGGATTATGATGATCCCCTGAACCTGGGTCTTTTGGGAATGCACGGTCGATTCACCACCAACAAAGCCGTGGCAGAGGCCGACCTGGTCATCGCCATTGGCACCCGCTTCTCTGATCGGGTGGCACTGAACCCTGTGCGTTTCGGCCCCAAGGCCAAGAAAATTCAAATCGACATCGACCCCAGTGAGTTGGGTAAAAATGTGGAAATCGACTTGGAAATCGTAGGCGATGCCGCCTATGTTCTCCGTGGTCTCATCGGTCTGGTGGAGGAAGCAACCCACGAATCCTGGCTTGCAACCATCCGCCACTGGCAGGAGAAGGACTACAAGCCAGAGGACACCGAGGAATGCTTGGTGCCTCACCAAATCATCCGGGAAGTCTGCAACCAAGCCGGTAGCGAAGCCGTCTACGTCACCGACGTGGGACAACACCAAATGTGGGCGGCTCAGTACATCAACCACACCAAAAGTCGCGGATTCTTGACCAGTGGTGGCCTGGGTACCATGGGCTTTGGCTACGGCGCCGCCATCGGCGCACAGATTGGTCTTGGCCTGGATAGTCGCGTCATTATGATGACCGGTGACGGCAGTTTCCACATGAACCTGAACGAAGCCTGCACAGCCGTCAGCTATGAATTGCCTCTGATCACCGTGATTTTCAACAACTCCGTTTTGGGTATGGTACGCCAATGGCAAACCAGCTTCTACGGCAACCGCTATGCCGCCACAGACCCTGAGAGAAAAACCAACTTTGTCAAATTGGCAGAGGGCTTTGGCCTCAAGGGCTACCGCTGTGAAACACCAGCCCAGTTCCGTGTGGCACTGGCAGAGGCCATGGAGTCCAAAACCCCAGTGTGGATTGAGTGCGTAATCGGCAAGGACGAAAAGGTTTTGCCCATGATTCCCGGCGGTGGCGAAGTCGCCGACATCATCATGCAGTAAGGAGAGAACATCATGGATAAAAAACAGCGTAACGTCATCAGCCTTTTGGTGGACAACCACAGCGGTGTTCTTGCCCGGGTTTCCAGTCTGTTCTGCCGTCGTGGCTTCAACATCGACAGCTTGACGGTCAGCGCCACCAACGACCCCAAAATCAGCCGCATCACCATCACCACATTGGGAAGTCCTCGTGAGCTGAACCAACTACTCCTCCAAACCGACCGTTTGGAAGAGTCCAAGCAGGTCTTTGTCCTGGACAACGAAAACAGCCTTCAACGAGAACTGCTTTTACTGAAAGTCGCCGCCAATGCGACAAATCGTGGGGAACTCCACGAAATCAGCAACATTTACAAGGCAAAAATCATTGATTTGTCCCCAAACAGCATGGTGTTTGAAATCACCGGCAAGCCAGAAAAAGTGGATGCCTTCCTGGCAATGTTCGACGGACAGGACATCATCGAGCTGTGCCGTACCGGTGTCACAGCCCTGGAACGTGGTGGACGTAAGGTCTACCACCAAAAACCTGCCACAGAGGTGCGGGAACAACAGCCTCTGAAGAAAAGATAAGATTTTTTGACCCGAAATCGGGCTTAAAATATAAAAAAGTTTTTAATTTAACATAATTTGAAGGAGAAAATTATTATGGCTATCAAAAAGTATTACGATTCTGACTGCAACCTGGGTCTTCTGGACGGCAAAACCGTCTCCATCATCGGCTTCGGCTCCCAAGGCCACGCCCACGCCATGAACCTG
>JAWXUJ010000107.1:0-5367 GCA_044432765.1 Eubacteriales bacterium
TAGCATTAAGCGAGCGATGCCGGTGTGATGGAATTGGTAGACGTAGCGGACTCAAAATCCGCCGCTAGTGATAGTGTGCCGGTTCGAGTCCGGCCACCGGCACCATATAAAAAACCGTATCCTTTGGATACGGTTTTTTGCAATGAAACCCCCATCGGGGATGCAACCCTGCTGAAAGGAGCATGATTATGGCAGATTACAAGGCAATGTACTACTACCTTGCAGGCAGGATGGCCACCGCCATTGAGGCCTTGGATGCGACCACGGGTGCGTTGGTAACCATTACAGAAAAGATGAAAGACGCCCAGCGCGCCACCGAGGAAATGTTCATAAATGACGAAGAAACCGTGCTCCAGATCATTGAGTCCTCCACGGAAAATCTGGGAACAACAGAAAAATAACCACATGACGTAACAAACCGCCACACCTTTTGGGTGTGGCGGTTTTGACTCTATATGGAGCAATCAGCTGTTCTTTTTCAGCAGGCCGTATTTGATGTCCCACAGTTTTTGGGAGAGATCCACGTAGTAGGTGTGGGGGTTATCGAACCGTTTGACTTCGTCCCACAGAGTGCCCACCTGCTCCAGGCAGTAGGTGCGAATGTCGTCCAGTTTGGGCAAGTCGTAGACCAGCTCTCCCTTTTGGAAGATGGGCACTTGCAGTTCCTTGGCGGTGAAGTTGTAGACATCCTTGGTTTTCCAGGTGGAGTCTGGGTCAAAAATCCGCAGGTTTTGGCTGTCGTCCACCACCTCGTCGTGGACACAGAGATAGTCGGCGATGGCCTTGCCGGTATCTCTGCCGAAGAGGCGGTAGGATTTTTTGAAGTGGGGGATGGTGATTTTGCCCACGTTTTCACTGATTTTGATTTTTGGTAGCACGTTGCCGTCTGCGTCTTCCACGGCTGCCAGTTTGTAGACACCGCCGAACACAGGCTCAGATCTGGCGGTAATCAGCCGTTCGCCTACGCCGAACATATCGATTTTGGCACCTTGGCGAAGTAGGTCTTGGATGAGGTGTTCATCCAAAGAATTGGAGACAGAGATTTGACAGCCTTCCCAGCCGGCTTCATCCAGCATTTTGCGAGCCTTGCGGGACAAGTAGGCGATGTCGCCAGAGTCCAGACGGATGCCACATTTTGTGATGCCCAGAGGCTTCAACACGTCGTTGAAGGCGCGGATGGCATCAGGCACACCGCTTTTCAGGGTGTTGTAGGTGTCCACCAGCAGGGTGGCGTTGTTGGGGTATGTTTCGCAGTAGGTTTTGAAGGCCTCGTATTGGCTGTCGAACATCTGCACCCAGGAGTGAGCCATAGTACCGCCGGCGAACACGCCAAACAGTTGGTCGGAAATGGTGCAAGCCGTGCCGTTGCAACCACCGATGTAGGCGGCGCGAGCACCGTAGATGGCACCATCAGCACCTTGTGCGCGGCGGGAACCGAATTCCAAGACGGTTCTGCCGTCGGCGGCGCGGACGACACGGTTGGCCTTGGTGGCAATGAGACTTTGGTGGTTGATGCACAGCAGGACGTAAGTTTCAATCAGTTGCGCCTCAATGGCAGGGGCGCGGACGGTGAGGATGGGTTCTTGGGGGAACATGGGAGTGCCTTCTGGCACAGCCCAGATGTCGCCGGTAAACTTGAAGTTTGCCAGATATTCCAAGAAGGATTCCTCGAAAATACCGCGCCCGCGGAGATAGTCGATGTCTTCGGAACTGAAGTGCAAATCTTGGATATACTCCACGATTTGCTCCAGACCCGCTGCAATGGCAAATCCGCCTTGGTCAGGGACGGAACGATAGAATACATCAAAATAGGTGATGCGATCTTGATAGCCATATTTAAAGTAGCCGTTGCCCATGGTCAACTCATAGAAGTCGCAGAGCATGGTCAAGTTGATGTTATTTTTATTCTTTTTCATAATACACCTCGTTAAAGCATTGGGATGATTCTATTATAAACGGTTTTTCAAATTTTGCAATCTTTTTCTTTTCTTGACTTTTTATCTTTCTGGTTTTACAATAGAATAAACAACACCAAAGGAGATTTTATTATGGCTATTACAATCGGATGCAAAGGCATCGTTGAAACACAGGTTACCAAAGAATTGACCGCAAAGGCCGCTGGCTCTGGGGATTTGTTGGTGTTTGGCACACCATTTATGATTGCCCTCATGGAGTGCGCCGCCTGCAAAGCACTGGAAGAACACCTGGAAGATGGTCAATCCTCTGTTGGCACCATGCTGAACGTGACCCACGATGCCGCCACTCCTGTGGGCATGGATGTCCGCGCCGAGGCAGAAGTCACCGCAGTGGAAGGACGTAAAATCTCCTTCACCGTCACCGCTTACGACGAAAAAGGCCTCATCGGTAAAGGTACCCACGACCGGTTCCTCATCAAAGCAGAATCCTTCTTGGCAAAAACCTACGACAAGCTATAAGATGAATCGTGAAATCCTAGAGGGGGCATTGGCAGAACTGCCCCTGCTTCAGTATGAATTCATCAACCCGAAGGACTTGGTTTTTTCGGAGCGAATTCGTCACGTCTGTCAACAGGAATGTCCCATGTATGGCAAAACCTGGGCCTGCCCTCCTGCTGTGGGCGCTGTGGTGGACTGTCAGAAAAAATGCCAGAGCTTCGATTGTGGCCTGGTCATCACCACCGTGGCAGAGGTCAATGACATCGCCAATATGGAAGAAACCCTTGCCACCCGGGGCGACCACGAGGACATTACCCGCTCCGTCCGGGATACCTTGTTACAACTGGGCACCGCCCCCTACGTCCTATCCACCGAAGCCTGCGCCATCTGCGAAACCTGCGCCTACCCCGACAAGCCATGTCGTTTCCCCGACAAAATGTTCCCCTGTGTGGAGAGCCACGGCATCGTGGTCACCGACTTAGCAGAGCGATACGGCATCGAGTTTCTCATGGGAAATATGGTGGTCTGGTTTTCCCTATTTTTGTTTGATTAAAGGAGCAATGTATGCAATTTGATTCCTACTGCGTGGACTGTCTCGTCCGCCGGCAAATGGGCTTGATTCAGAGCCAGCCCTCTGGCGAACAGAAACTGGCCTACATCAAAGAGGCCATGCAGGCCATGATTGATGCCCCCAACACCGTGGGTGCTCCCTATATGGTCTGGCAATTCGACCAGATTTTCGCCAAATACTGGGAGCCTGTGGATCACTACAGCGAAGAAAAAAAGAACTCCAACGACTTTATGTTGGCGCGCCTGCCTAAAATCCGTCAGCAGATTAGAGAGAGCTGTGACCCAGTGTTCACCGCCCTGCAGTTTGCCCAAACCGCCAACTACATCGACTTCGGTGCCCTGTCCCACTCGGTCACCGAGGAGACTTTGGATGAATTGCTCTTAGATGCCGTCAACAAGCCAATGGATACAGCGACATATAAAAAATTCACCAAAGATTTGGAAACTGCCAAAAAGTTGGTCTATTTAGGGGACAACGCTGGTGAAATTGTGGCGGATATGGCATTCATTGAAACGATGCAACAAGCCCACCCACAGGTGGACATCACCTACGTCGTCCGCGGTGGAGCCGTCATCAACGACGTGACCCACGAGGATGCAACCGCCGTGGGCATGGACAAGGTAGCCACCGTCATGGGCAACGGAATGCCCATCCCCGGCACAGAGCCCACCATGATTTCCCAGGAATTGCGGGACGCTCTGGACGCAGCGGACATGGTCATTGCCAAAGGTCAGGGCAACTTTGAAACCTTCTGCCCCAGCCCTTACAACACCTATTACGTGTTCCTATGTAAGTGCGACCGTTTCCTGAAAATGTTCGACGTTCCGCCTCTGACTGGAATGTTCTGCAATGAATCTTCCCTTCCAAAATTTGAACCACTCTGTTAAATCAAAAACGTTGCATCCTTTCCGGGTGCAACGTTTTATTGTTCACAAAAAGATTACATCTGATGGGCATAATAGCCTTGACTTTCTATTTTATATTCATTATCATAATAAGGAAGAATATGAAATATTAACCAAAAAAGGAGTGTTATTTTTGTTCAAACAACTAAAAGGCAGTGTGCGAGAATATCGGTTGCCCAGTATTTTGACCACGGCCTCTGTCTCTGTTGAGGTGTTTTTAGAGGTTATGATTCCATTTTTGATGGCATCCCTCATCGACAACGGCATCAACGCGGGGAACATGGATTACATCGTCAAACTGGGGCTTTTGCTCTTTGCAGCGGCGCTGGCCTCTCTGGCCTTCGGTGTGCTGTCCGGTCACTTTGGGGCAAAGGCCTCCGCCGGGTTTGCGAAAAATCTGCGCCACGATATTTTTTACAAAGTGCAGGATTTTTCCTTCCGCAACATCGACCATTTTTCCAACTCCAGTCTGGTCACCCGGCTGACAACCGATGTGACCAACATCCAAAACGCATATTTGATGTCCATTCGCATCGCCATTCGTAGCCCCATTATGCTGATTTTCTCCCTGGTCATGGCCTTCACACTCCATGCAGAGATGGCGACGATTTTCGTCTGCATTTTGCCTCTGTTGGCACTGGGACTTTTCATCATCGTCCGCAACGCCATGCCCCTGTTCCAGAAGGTGTTCAAGCGGTACGACGTGCTGAACCGGGTGGTGCAGGAAACCCTTCACGGCATCCGGGTGGTCAAATCCTACGACCGTGCTGATTTTGAAGAGGAAAAGTTCAAAGAAGTCTCTGCGGACATCTTCCAAAAATACGCCAAAGCCGAGCGAATTGTGGCCTGTCTCATGCCCTTGATGATGCTCTGCGTCTACGGCTGCATGGTTGCCATCTCCTGGATTGGCGCAGGCTTCATCGTCGGTGGCTCCATGACCACCGGGCAGTTGATGAGTATGTTCTCCTATGTGATGATGATTCTTATGAGCTTTATGATGCTTGCTATGGTCATGGTCATGCTGACCATGGCAAAGGCCTCCACCGAACGCGTGGCAGAGGTGCTCAGCACAGAAATCGACCTTCACAATCCAGAAAACCCTGTCTTTAACATGAAAGACGGATCTATTTCCTTTGAAAATGTTGGTTTCTCCTACGGCAAGGTAGACAACCTCTGTCTGGAGGACGTCAACTTGAACATCGCCTCCGGGGAGACCATCGGCATCATCGGTGGCACTGGCTCCTCCAAATCCACCTTGGTGCAACTCATTCCACGGCTCTACGACACCACCCTGGGCACCGTCAAAGTGGGCGGTGTGAACGTTGGGAACTACGACCTGGATACCCTCCGCAATGCCGTTGCCATGGTACTCCAGAAAAACGTCCTCTTCTCCGGCACCATTGCAGAAAACCTCCGTTGGGGCAACCAGGAGGCCACCCAGGAAGAGCTGGAACAGGCCTGCAAATTGGCGCAGGCT
>JAWXUJ010000108.1:0-5357 GCA_044432765.1 Eubacteriales bacterium
CCGCTTGGTCACGGCATATCTCATGGATTATGCCGAAGAATGGTCGGTGGGGCGGTGCTATATGAAGCAAGAGGCGCTGCAAAATCTGCCACCCCTCGCCGCCTAGCCAACCGCTCAACCCCGTCCGCCAACCCTTGACAGGCCGAACCTGGTGTGCTGTGCCCTGGGTCAAGGCGACGAATCTCGCCAACATAAACCCACTCGCCGACCCTTCCGTGATATGGAGCGTGTCAGACCTGCTTGCTCTGTGATTTCTACCCATTTGAGCCAACGATAGTGACCGCCACGGTCAGAGTGAATGATTGGATGTGCGCCTTCTGGCAGATTGATTACTGCATCGGCAAGCATGGAATTGGCCAACTCTGCCGTAGGGTGGCACCCGCTTGTCCAACTGGTAATCTGCTCATCAAAGCAGTCCAAAATAGGCGACAAATAGATATTTCCTGCTGGTATGGCAAATTCGCTGATGTCAGTCAACCACAACTGATTGGGGTCATCTGCATGGAAATTTCGCTTGACCAAATTCTCAGGCGCTTCGTCGATTTCTCCCACATAAGAGCTGAACTGCTTTTCCTTTTTCGTAACATAGACCAATAAATTCTCTTCAGCCATCAATCGTCGCACGACTTTTTCAGAGATGATCATCCTTGCTTTTTTCAGCATGACATGGATTCTGCGATAGCCATAACAGCGATGATTTTCTTCAAATAGGCTTTGGATTTACAGGCGTAAATCTGCGTATTTGCCCCCCCTTTTTTTTGATTGGATAAATTTGATATAAAAATAGCTATTTTGCTGAGTTTAAATGATTTTAACAGATTATTTAGCCAGTATTTTGTTCTCAGGACATCAATCACTTCGGCTTTTTTAGGGCTTGCATGGTTGCCTCCATAACATCTTTCTCGAAGCGCAATTTCCCCAACTCTTTTTGCAGTTTTGCCTTTTCGGTCTGGAATTCGAACACATCCGCTTTGTAGTCGGGCCAGCCGGACGCCCACAACAGCAGAGCTTCTCGTTTTTCTTTATCCGTGTATTTTACCACAGAATTGGACGATTTGCAAGGCTGCACTATTTGTCTACCAGATGCCAAAATCCACTGCTTGAGCAACATCCGATTGGGATAGCCCAAGGCACGTGAGGTGCCAGTATAGGACTGTCCATGGGCAAAATAGTGCTCCACTGCAACCTCTATTTGCGCTTGGGTGAGGTGGGGTTTCTGGGTGCTGATTTTCTTTAAGTCACCAGTTTCCACGAATTCCTTGTACCATTTTCGCAGCGTCATAGGCGAAGGATACCCTAACTCCTGCATCACTGCCTCCAGATTGCACCCACGGGCGATGTATAACTCCACCGCCGCCATTCTTTCCTCATACGAAAATATTCCCGTTCCTCCATCGTTGGTCCAGGATTTTGTCTGCATGCCTAATTGACGCTTACGACCTAACTCACAAAAATGATCTCCCTGTGATGGATTTTACCATCGCAGGGAGAATTTTTAAAATTTACATTTTACTGGGTGTTCGTTAAAATAACGTTTAATTTGCGGTCATATTCTTTTCATAATTTGGCGGTATGATGGTATCATAAGATAAAGAACAAAGGAGTTTGATGGATATGGAAGAAAAGCGTTATGTAGAATTTGAATTTGAGTCCTTGGATGAGGAACCAAAGGTTGCGCCAGCGCAACCCGCTATGAAGTATCGGCGGAAAAAGCGACACAACGGTGCCAATGTGGTCGCCATGATGTTGTGTTGTGCCATGGTTGGTGGCATAAGCGGCGGAGCGGCTGTCTATTTCACCATGCCTAGGACAGTCACCGAAACCGTGGTCACCGAAACCATACAACAACCACTTTTGGAAACTGTCCCAACAGTAGCCCCAGTTGCCAGCACCGTCACATTGGCAGGTTCCAGTGACGGGTTGACTCCAGTAGATGTCTATGAACAAAATGTAGGCGCTGTGGTTGGTATTTCCACCTCCGGTGTGTCCACTAACGTTTTCGGTCAGTCAGTGGAATACGCGTCCTCTGGCACCGGTTTTGTGGTCACTTCTGATGGTTACATCGTCACCAACAATCACGTGGTGAATGGAGCCACTTCTGTGGAAGTAACCCTTCACGACGGCACCACCTATGAAGCCACCGTGGTGGGCACCGAGACAATCAACACTGACATTGCTCTATTAAAGGTGGAGGCCACCGGCCTGCAAACCGTGTCCATCGGCAACTCCGATAACCTGGCGGTGGGCGACCAAGTGGCTGCCATCGGCAATCCGCTGGGCGAATTGACATTCAGCCAAACCGTGGGCTACGTCAGTGCTGTGGATCGGGAATTGAACACAGATGGCACCCCCATGAACATGATGCAAATTGACGTAGCCATCAACTCCGGCAACTCCGGTGGCCCGCTCTTTGACATGGAGGGCAATGTGGTCGGTGTGACCACAGCCAAATACTCCGGCAGTTCCGGTACTGGTGCATCCATCGAAGGTATTGGCTTTGCATTGCCTATCAACGATGTGGTGGACATTGTCAATGATTTGAAAGAGTACGGTTATGTCACCGGCAAGGCCTATCTGGGCGTTTCCATCCAAGAGTTGGATAGCCAAACCGCCCGCTATTACAGCCTGCCACAAGGTGTTTACATCGCTGTGGTGGAAGAGGGTAGTTGCGCTGAAACTGCAGGCGTGGAAATGGGTGATGTAGTCATCGCCTTGGGTGACGTGGAGACACCGGATTATGCAACCCTGGCAACAGTGCTGAACAACACCGATGCAGGAACTGCCTCCACCATCACCGTCTACCGCTCTGGCGAAGAGCTGGTACTGCCCATCACATTTGATGAAAAATTGCCTGTAGAATAAGGAAATACCCTATGAATATAAAAAATGCCACCCTATTTGGGTGGCATTTTTGTTGTTTATTCAGCGGCAATCAAGTAGTAGTAGATTGGTTGGTTGCCTTGGAGCAATGTGATTTCAGCCCCTGGACACTTCTTTTCAAAGATTTTCAAGGCTTTTTTGGCCTGTTTTTCGTCGATGTCTGCGCCGTAGAAAATGGTAATAAACTCTTTGCCTTCTTTGGCGACGGATTCAGCCAGTTGGGTTAGCAGGTTGTCAATTTTCTTGTCGGTGCCGAAGAGGGCATTGCCCATCAGTGCCAGGTAGTCGCCTTCTTTGATTTCCTGACCGTCAAAGTCGGAATTGCGGGCGGCATAGGTGATTTGCATGGTGGTGACCATGTCCATGGATTCGGTCATGGCGGCGACCATGTCGTCCAACTCACCCTCTGGGTCGAAGGACAACAGAGCGGTGATGCCTTGGGGAATGGTCTTGGAGGGGATGACAACCACTTGCTTTTCGCAGAGGGGGATGGTCTGCTCTGCAGCCATGATGATATTCTTATTGTTGGGGAAGACGAAGACGATTTCCGAAGGAGTCTTGTTGACTTCGTTTAAAATGTCTTCGGTGGAGGGGTTCATAGTTTGACCACCCTCGATGATGCCATCCACACCCAAGTCGCGGAAGGCAGAGGCAATACCGGAGCCGGCACAGACGGAGACAATGCCGTATTTCTTCTCAGCAGGAGCCACCTTTGGTGCCAAATCCTTCTCTTGCATGACTTTTTCCGTGTGTTGCAGTCGCATATTTTCAATTTTCACCGTGACCAAACCGCCGTAGGTCATGGCCTTTTCAATGGCAGTGCCAGGGGCATCGGTATGGACGTGAACCTTGATGATTTCATCATCGTCCACCAGCACCAAGCTGTCGCCCATGGTGTCCAGATAGTCTCGCAGATCCATGGGGTCTAGGTCATTTTCGCGGTTGATGATAAATTCAGTGCAATAGCCGAAGGTAATGTCTTCGGTGGAGAAGTCAGAGAAGTTGGCCTGGTCGTTGGTCTCGGCGGTGGTGGTGGAAATCTCAACGTCGGCACCTTGGAGACTGGACAGCATTCCCTCCAGAATCATCAAATAGCCCATGCCACCGGCATCCACAACACCGGCCTTTTCTAGGACAGGGTTTTGGAATTGGGTTTCTGCCAAGGCTTTTTTTGCAGATTCAATGGTTTGGGTCAGAACGTATTCGATGGCCTTTTTGTGCTCTGCATCCAGGGTGGCAGAAGCAGCAGACAGGCGGGAAACGGTCAAAATGGTGCCCTCAGCAGGTTTCATAACCGCTTTATATGCGGCCTCAACGCCTGCGTTCAGTGCGATGGCCAAATCGGTACCATCAGCCTCAGTCTTGCCCTTCAAGCCCTTGGCAAAGCCGCGGAACAACAGGGACAAAATGACACCGGAGTTGCCTCTCGCGCCACGGAGTAAAGCAGAAGCAGTGGCATCTGCAACCTTTGTGAGGGTTGGATTATCCAGCTTCCGCAAATCAGCAGTTGCCGCGCCCATGGTCATAGCCATGTTGGTACCTGTGTCCCCATCGGGCACAGGGAAAACATTCAGCTCATTGAGCCGTTGTTTTTGATTTTCGATGGAGGCAGCAGCGCTGATTACCATGCGTCTAAACGCTGCTCCGTCAATGGTTTGCCTCAATGTATGTTACACCTCCGTTGTCGTAGGGGGCAAAAAGCCCGACGACAAGTAAATTTCAAATAATCAGTCCAGGGTGATGGAGTCCACAAAGACGTTGACCGCCTTGACCTCCGCGCCAGTGGTTTTGGTGACGACATAGCGAACCTCGTCAATGATAGCTGTACCGACGGCGGCGATGTTGACACCATGGACGATGACGATGTGCAGGTCGATAGAAAGGGTTTGATCCTCGTGGAACACCACGCGGACGCCTTTGTTCATGGCCTCTTTTTTCAGCAGGTGAACCAGACCGTCGGTGACGGAGCGGACTGCCATGCCCTTCACGCCGAAGCAGTTGGTTGCGGCGGCACCGGCGATGTTGGTGTAGACCGCGCTGTCCACTGCAATGGCACCCTTGTCTGTACTGAGACGAATCATAAATCATGCCTCCTTTAAATAGCTTTTTTCTATTGTACCTTATTTTCGTGAAAATCGCAAGCAAATTAAGCAAAAAAGTGAAAAAATGCCCCGATTTTTCAATCGGGGCATTGAAAATCTTAGACCATGCTTGGTTCCCAGCAGGATGGTGCTTCCAAATCCATCAGTTTGACGATGGTTGGTGCCACATTGGCCAGGCCAAAGTCGCCCTCTTTTAAGGTGTGCTTCTCGTCCTTGTCCCAGATGATGAAGGGGACAGGGTTCAGGGAGTGGGCAGTACGTGCCACTTCTTTGCCTTTGTTCATTTCCAACATTTGGTCGGCATTGCCGTGGTCGGCGGTGACGCAGACGATGTAGCCGTGCTTTTCAGCTGCTTCCAGTACGCGACCAAGGCCA
>JAWXUJ010000109.1:0-5328 GCA_044432765.1 Eubacteriales bacterium
GATGATGGATGCCAATTTGGGGTTCACATTGGCGATTTTCACCGGGTATTGGAGCTTCTTTTCATATACAAACATCAGCCGTTTCCTCCCTCGTCATAGTCCCAAGGCCATGGGTTTTCGAGCCAGTTGTAGGTGTCCCCAATGGACATCCGGTTCAGGGGGCCGTATTGGGCGCTGTAGGTTTCACAGCCCTCTTTGTACAGGGTTTTGTATTGAGTGAACAGGGCAAAGGCCTCTTCATCCTCGGGGTGGGTGTCCAGGTAGAGTCCTAACTCGTTGATGCCGAAGGACAGTGCTTGCAGCTCTGCCAAAGGGCCGGTTTTTTCCGTGCGGTTGACCAGACCCATAAAGGGCAAATCCAGTCCGGGGAACAAGGTGCCGTGAATCAGACCTTTGTTGGCGGAGTACAGCTCGCCTTTGTCTTGCTGGAATGGGACATAGGGGTTGGCAAGTGGTGCGCAGGCTGGCAGACAGCCGTTGTACTCGTCACAGCCAATCGAAGTTGTGCGGTGATACATGGGAAATTCCTCCTTGAATCGATTTGGAATCTTACTTCCAAAGCATACTATGTCGAAAATTCCAGTAATGTGTCAAAATGGGCATAAAAAATACACGCTCCCAAAAGAGCGTGTATTGATTCATCTTATCTACGGAAGCAATCGCTGCAATAAACAGGACGGTCGTTACGAGGTTCGAAGGGAACCTTGCAGGTAGCGCCACAAGATGCACATACAGCATCATACATGGGGCGGTCGTCACGACGTTGACGGCCAGTGTTGCCTTTGCGGGCATCGCGACAAGGCTTGCAGCGTTGTGGTTCGTTATCGAAACCCTTTTCTGCATAGAACTCTTGCTCTCTTGCTGTGAATGTGAACTCTTGGCCGCAATCTTTGCAGACGATAATTTTGTCTTGGAACATGGAATACCTCTTATAAAAAATTAGTTCGCGTAATGCGATTACCTTATTGTACGGTATTTCAGAGGATAAGTCAAGGGGTTTCAAAAAATAACTTCGGATTTCTCGGAAATATGTACATTTACACCATTTACTTCAATGCCTTCGGCGGCTTTTACCAGAATATAGGGGACTCCATCGATGATACGGGTCTCCAACAGGTCTTGGCGCTCGGGGCTGACCTTGATGGAAACGTCGGGGGTGTTGATGGCGAACTTGTTGGTGTCGATGACGTTGCGAGGGAAGAGGCTGGTATCCTCGCCAAACTCCTGGTCGTAGGCCTCTTCAAAGGCGGTCATGTGCTCCTCGGAGATGCCACTGTTTTCCAAAACGTAGGCCACCTCTTGTTTGGTGAGGCACAGAGGAGTCGGCTCCTTGTTGGCCTTGTGCTCCAGAACCATGTTGCTAAATTGCTGATGTACCGATTGGAGTACCTCGAATTGACACTCGTCACCTAAGGCATCCTGGAGGATGTCTTCGAAGGCCTCTTTTTGCAGACCAGCCGCCATGGGCGGTTCTGTCTTGAAGATGGCATCCACAAAGGTCTCTTGGGGGTCCATGAGATTTTTGCAGTAGTAGAGGGCGTTGTACAGGTTGGTGGCCCGGTCGTCGAAGGCAGGGAAGAGGAAGCCTACTTCTGGTGGAGACAGGGTGTAGTCCACTTTCCGGTTGTGGAATTCCTTTTCCTCATTTTGATAGGACAGGGCTGGTTTGGACATTTTCACTGGGCAAACACTGCAGACCAAATAGGTGAACATGGTGCCAGAGGCATCGTCCATAGACCCGCCGTCTTTGCCACGGTAGGGAACATCGTAGGAATCGTAGGCCAGTAGAATAGCGTAATTATCCTCAAAATGAACACTTTGGATGATTTTTTGGAAGAGTTCATCAACAGCCTCCTCATCCTCTATGGCCGAGGTGCGCACTCTGGAAAGGAGCTTGTGCTCTCCGCCATTTGCCACTTGGTCGGTGGTGAAGGTGATGTCGGTCAACTGTTTGCCGATGGTGCCGGTCAGGGTCTTTTTGAAAATGGACAGGAATTTTTCAGCCTCATCCTCCTGCATCATTGCAACGGATTGGTTGAACTGGGAGATGATTTCCCCAGAGTGGTTGACGTAGCAACCGAGAATCCGGGTTACATTGGATTTATCGGGACGAAAACGGCGACGCAACTCGCCAATCTCTTTATCAATCATGGTAAATACCTCTTTCGTTAGACATTGTGTAAGGTATTATAGCACAACCCTGGGGAAATTTCCAGTCTTTTAACGGTTGAGAAACCAGATGGACAGATTTAAAAGTCCGGCAATGGTCAGCCAGATGAGATAGGGGATTTGGAGCACTGCAGCCACCTTATCCACCTTGTAAAATTCCTGCACCATGGTGAAGACCACAAACCACAGCACCACAATCCAGAGGAAGGAGAAAAAGTACCACCCCGCTCCGAAAAACAGGTAGCTCCAAATTCCATTGAGCACCAGTTGGAGGACGTACAGTCCCAAGGAACTGGGGTCGGCGCCGTTGTAGATTCTGGCGGCGCTGATGCCCATGAAAACGTACAACAGCGTCCAGACAATGGGGAATACCGCCCCTGGTGGTGTCCACATGGGTTTGTCCAATAGGGCATAGGTGTCCATGCCCATACTGGTGGCAAAACTGCCAATAAACCCCACCAAAAGTGGGATTGCTATGGAAATGACGTAGGTTTTTAAGTTGTTTTGTTTCATTATTATCACCCCATACAGGGTATGTAACCGACGGACAAATCATGCGCATTGAAACCCCATCAAATTTGTGCTATAATAAGAAAAAACCACCATATAATGTGGTGAGGTGATTGAATTGAATAAACTGGAAATTTGGGCTGCTGTTTTGGTCATCGCCATGGCAATAGGTCTGTTTTACGGGGCCAAGCAGTCGGCGGCAGAGCAGGTGGCGAGCTTGGAAGCATCGCCCATTATAGTGGTCATCGATGCAGGACACGGCGGTATGGACGGCGGCGCCGTCTCCGTCACCGGCGCGCTGGAAAGCCAAATCAACCTAAAAATCGCACAAAAAGCGGATTATTTACTGGTATTCTGCGGGTTTAACACGAAAATGATACGAAATTCCGATATTTCCATCCACGAGGATTCAGCTCAAACCATCAGCGAGCAGAAGGTCTCCGACCTGAAACAGAGGGTGGAAATTGTCAATGCCACGCCAAAGGCCGTCCTGCTGAGCATCCATCAAAACACCTTCCCAGAGTCCAAATACCACGGTGCCCAGGTGTTCTACGCTGACACCGCGGAGAGCCAAAGTTGGGCTGAATGGACACAAAACAGTCTGGTGTCCAACCTGGACACCACCAACAACCGGAAGGCCAAATTGTCCTCCAAAGTCTATCTCATGGAGCACATCAACTGCGATGGAATTTTGGTGGAATGTGGATTTCTGTCCAACGAAACCGAGGAATTAAACCTACAAACTGATATATACCAAACAAAATTGGCACTTGCCATGGCAGACGGTCTCTGCTGTTGGCAACAGGAGGAGAACCATGAAGTCTAAAACCGTCTATTTTTGTACCGACTGTGGCAACGAGACCATGAAATGGCAGGGGAAATGCCCCGCCTGTGGTGCTTGGAACACCATTGTGGAGCACACCCAAAAGCCAGCACCATCAGCCATCCGCACCGCCAAATCCTCCGCGCCGTTGGGGGCGGGGTATAAAAAACCCAAGTCCATCCGGGATGTGGAGGGCACCGACGAATTGCGGTTCACTACCGGCCTCAACGAACTGGACAGAGTGTTGGGCGGTGGGGCAGTGGAGGGGTCGCTGATCCTGGTGGGCGGTGCTCCTGGTATTGGTAAATCCACACTTTTACTCCAAGTTTGCTCTGACTTATGCAAAAATTATGCTGTTTTATACATTTCTGGCGAAGAAAGTGAAAAGCAACTGAAAATGCGAGCAACCCGCCTCCAGGTGGACAGCGACCAGTTATTCGTCCTGTCAGAGACCAGTATGGCAGAGGTGGTGGATGCCGCCAATGGCTCCAACCCCGACATTCTCATCATTGACTCCATCCAAACCTTGTACAACCCGGAAAACACCTCCGCGCCGGGTAGTATTTCCCAGGTCAAGGACTGCACCATGGGCTTGATGCAACTTTGCAAGTCCACAGGCATCACCATTTTTGTGGTGGGTCACGTCAATAAAGAAGGGGCCATCGCCGGCCCCAAAGTACTGGAACATATGGTGGACTGTGTTCTCTATTTTGAGGGAGATAGAAGCACCAACTACCGCCTTTTGCGGGCAGAGAAAAACCGTTTCGGCTCTACCAACGAGCTGGGTGTGTTTGAAATGGTAGATACCGGCCTGAAAGAAGTGCCAAATCCATCGGAAATGCTCCTTTCCGGCCGGCCTGTGGGATCGCCGGGCACCTGCGTGGCCTGCGTCATGGAAGGCTCCCGCCCGGTGCTGGCAGAGGTGCAAGCCTTGGTGACACGTACGACTTTTAATGTACCGCGCCGTACCACCGACGGCTTTGACTACAACCGGGCAGCACTACTTCTGGCGGTCATGGAAAAGCGGGGCGGTATGAGCCTTGGCACCTGCGATGCCTATATCAACGTCATCGGCGGTCTGCGGTTAGACGAGCCAGCCGCAGACTTGCCTGTGATTTTAGCCGTGGCCTCTAGTTACCGAGATGCCGCCATCCAGGACGGCATGACGGCGGTGGGGGAAGTGGGACTGACAGGGGAGATACGCTCCGCGTCCAATCTGCCCCAACGGCTCAACGAAATGTCCCGCCTGGGATTCCACTCTTGCATCATCCCCAAGCAGGGAACCGATGACATCAAAGCCCCAAAAGGCATGAAACTCTACCGCGTTCGCAATATTCGAGAAGCCATCGAAGTATCGCTGGTCTGAATGGCTAAGAGTTGGAATGAAAGCACGTTATTCACTGTCTTTGTGAAATTTAGAGAGGGGATTGGCCTCTGCGGCGATTTTTAGTTCTGTGCTTTCGATATGGGTGTAAATCTCCGTGGTATTGAGATGCTCATGTCCCAAAACCTCCTGCACCGTTTTCACATCCACACCGCCCGACAGCATCAGTGTCGCGGCGGTGTGTCGCAGTTTGTGGGCAGAAAATTGGGTGGCATCCAGGCCGGAGGCTAGCATATGTTTCTTCACCAACCGGTGGACGGCGGTGACGCTAATCCGATTTTTGTCTCGGGAGCCGAAGAGTGCTCGGTTGTCGGTGAGCACCACTTTTTTTCGTTCCACCAAATAGTCATCGATGGCGGATTTGCAGTTGGAACCCATGTAGACAATCCGTTCCTTGTTACCTTTGCCAACCACACGCAACCGGTCGTCGTAAACATCGGTG
>JAWXUJ010000110.1:0-5302 GCA_044432765.1 Eubacteriales bacterium
GATGTCCGATGCCCCGGAGAGCCGGGGGACTTCCAGGGGGAATGTATAGAATGTTCGCCCGTGATTTTCATGGGAAAAAGTTGGCAATTCTGCCAGATTTCCCCGTAGATGTATGATATTCGCTGTGTTTTCCATGTGCCCACCTCATTTTTCTTGTATGGGAGATTATATGGCCGGGGGGTGGGGAATAGAACAATCGCCCCAGTGGTTGCGGTGGAAAAATATTTCGTAAAAGACTTGCAAAATTCGGGGAATATATGATATAATTATCGCAATTACTAGAATTAGGGAAATTATACAATTTTGGAGGAACGAGATATGAAAATGAGACGTTTGACCATGGCCTTTTTGCTGGCACTGGTGGTGGGCTTGCTGTCCGTCACGGCACTGGCGGCAGATACCAACATCACTTCTGGTGGTACATACGATATTGAAAGTGGCACTGTCACGATTGGTACTTTTACAGGCGATGTGACACTAAATCTGAACGGTGTTACCATCGATGCCATCGATGCCAGCGGTTTGACTGGCGACTTGACCATCAATTTATCTGGTTCCAACAAAATCACCACCTCTGGTGTAGGAATTCAAGTTAAGGACGGTCAAAACCTGACCATCCAAGGTGATGGCACACTTTATATTACCGCTGGTACAAACGGCATTACTGGCACTGGCACTGCAATCTTCACCAACAATGCCAGTGTGAACGTAAAGGCAAGTGGTGCTTATGGCATCACTGGTTTCGCCACCGTTACCATCTCTGGCACCTACACCCAAGTCATCGCAGAGGGCACCACTGCTGCTATCCATGCCACAACTTCTATTGTTGCTACGGACATGAAAATGGTAGATGAAAATGGCGATGCTGTTACCATAGCTGGTGGAGCACTTGAGGATGGAAGTGGCGCTGTGATCAAGTATGCCCAAATCGGTCAAGTGAAGGTCTCTTCTTCTCCCAAGCGTTACATCTTGACTGTGATTGAGGGCGAAGGTGGGGAAATCAGCCCATTCCGCGGTTTCAAATACTCCATCAGCAAGGGTCGCGACAGCAATGACTTCAAATTCACCCCCGACGAAGGCTACGAAATTTACGACGTTCTGGTGGACGGCGAAAGCATTGGCGCAGTCACCGGCTATCAGTTCATCGACATTCGCACAAACCACACTCTGGAAGTCCAATTTGCCCCAGGCAGCTCCCTCGCTGACTTGGATGACACAGATGAAACCGATGAGATTGACGCCATCGATGGCAATGAAGAGGGCACTTACCCCTTGTCCGACGTCACCGACCCCTATGTGATCGGCTACGAGGACGGCACTTTCGCCCCCGATGCAGACATCACTCGGGCTGAAACTGCCACTGTCTTCTCCCGCATGATGGACGAAGAAATGGACGAGGAAATCGACTATGTCTCCGACTTTGAAGACGTATCCGCCGACCTGTGGTATTCCCAACAGGTGGCATTTTTGGAATCCCTGGACATCGTCATCGGCTATGAAGACAACACCTTCCGCGGTGACAATGCCATCACCCGGGCAGAATATGCCGCAGTCGCCAGTCGCTTCGCTGACTTGGAACTGACCGAAGAAAACGTCTTTGCCGACGTGGCAGACGATCACTGGGCTGTGGCCTACATCAACGCTGCTGTGGCAAACGGTTGGTTGGTCGCAAAAGCAGACGGCACCTTTGCCCCTGAAGAAACCATGACCCGCGCTGAAGTGGTTGTCCTGTTCAACGCATTGATGGGTCGCACCTATGACGAAGCGGCCGGTTTGACTGAGAACTTCTCCGACGTGGAACCCGACCACTGGGCCTACGGCGACATCGTGGTGGCTGTCAACCCTGTGAACTAAAACGGAACATCAAACCAAATAGGGGCGAGCCATGCTCGCCCCTAGGAGTGCTTTTTTGATTATGCCTCGTCTACTTGTGCGTTGGAACGCTGGACTTCTGCTTCTTCAGCGGCTGGCTCTTCTTTGGTCTCAGCGGTTTCTACGGTTTCTTCCTTGGTTTCCTCAGGTTCTGGAGCGGGTTCTTCGGTGGTTTCTTCCTCGATGGACAGGGCCAAATCCACCGTGTCTTCCATTTTCATGGAAATCAGCATTTGGTTCTTGATGACGTCGCGGAGCATCCGTTTTGCGGAGCTGTTGACCGCCATAATGTCGGACAGGCTGGCAGCGCCGTCGGCGGTTTCCAGGGTGCCCAGGGCGAATTGGATTTTTTCAGCTTCGGCGTTGACAATGTGGGCCAGGGACATTTCTTCCATGCCGATGGAGGAGAGAATCATATTGACCGCGTCATCGCGGTTGATGGAGATTTGGGGATTTAGATTGGGGATGGATGGCATAGACATAGGCTTTGGTCTCCTTAAAATTGAAGTTTTAACTGTTATCCAGTTATTTTATAGTATGCTTTTGGCGGAAATTCGTGCTTGACCCTTGATTTATTTTTTATTTTTGGTATGATAGAGGTAGGAATATTTTGAGGTGATTGTATGAATTACGCCGCAATCAAACCGCGGGACGTGGCCAATGGGCCAGGTGTCCGCGTCAGCTTGTTTGTGTCCGGATGTACCCACCACTGTGAGGGCTGTTTTCAACCGGAAACTTGGGATTTTTCTTACGGAAATCCCTTTACACAGATGGAAGAACAAGAAATTTTAAACCACCTGGGGCGGGACTACATCGCCGGTCTCACCCTCCTGGGCGGGGAACCACTGGAGCCACAAAACCAAGTTGCCCTGTTGCCACTCCTGCGCCGGGTTCGGGGACTATACCCAGAAAAAAACATCTGGTGTTTCACCGGCTACACCTTGGAAGACGATATCTTGGCGAAAAAGTTGGGAGATTTTGATATTACGGCCGAAATTCTCTCCTATTTAGACGTTTTGGTAGATGGCGAATTTGTGGAACACCAGAAAAACCTAAACCTGCGGTTCCGCGGGTCGGAGAACCAACGACTGCTGGATATTCCCAAAACCCTAGAAGCAAACTGCGCCGTCCTCTGGAGTGATGGCAGCGAAAGGACTTAATATGCACAACATTTCTGTGAAAAAACTGGACGAAAAAGCCACCTTGCCCATCTACGGCTCTGAATTTGCCGCTGGCGCTGACCTGTGCGCCTGCTTGGAAACCGCCGTTACCATCGAAGCAGGGGAGACGGCCTTCATCCACACTGGTCTTGCCATGGAAATTTCCATGGGCTACGGCGGGTTTGTCTATGCCCGCAGTGGCATGGCCTGCAAGCGGGGACTGTCCCCAGCCAACAAGGTCGGGGTCATCGACGCTGACTACCGCGGGGAGGTCATGGTGGCTCTGTACAATCACGGCACCACCGCCCAAACCATCGAACACGGTGACCGTATCGCCCAACTGGTGGTGGCACCCTTCCTAAAGGTGGCCTTCACAGAGGCAGAAGAACTGTCCAACACCGTCCGTGGCGCAGGTGGCTTCGGCTCCACTGGCACCAAATAATAACGTATTTTATGTAAGGCGGGGGCTTGCTCCCGCCGTTTCTTCGACAATCGCTCTGTTCGCGGCGGGAGCAAACCTCCGCCCGACAGGGTATTCTATCTTTAGGAGGCCTTTATGGCAGAATTTTTACCCATTTCCAAGGCAGACATGAAAGCCCGTGGTTGGGAGCAGTGCGACTTCGTCTATTTGACAGGGGATGCCTACGTGGATCACCCCTCTTTTGGCGGTGCCATCATCAGCCGCGTCCTGGAATCCCATGGCTATAAGGTGGGCATCATCGCCCAGCCCAACTGGAAAAATCCCCAGTCCGTCACCGCCTTGGGCAGGCCTCGCCTGGGCTTTTTGGTCAGCGGTGGCAACATGGACTCCATGGTCAACCATTACTCTGTGTCCAAAAAGCACCGGAAAACCGATGCGTATTCCCCCGGTGGGGAGATGGACAAGCGCCCTGACTACGCCGCCACGGTCTACTGCAATTTGATTCGTCAGACCTATAAAGATGTCCCCATTTTACTGGGTGGCATTGAGGCCAGTCTACGCCGTTTGGGGCATTATGACTATTGGGGCGACAAAATGAAACGCGCCATCGTCCTGGATAGCCAGGCCGATTTGGTCATGTACGGCATGGGCGAACGCTCCGTTGTGGAGATTGCAGATGCCCTCCAAAGTGGCCTGGATGTGAAGGATATCACCTTCGTCCACGGCACGGTCTACAAGACACGGGAGCTATCCGACGTTTTAGACTACGAAATGCTTCCTAAGCATGAAACCATGGTAAAAGACCGGAAAAACTACGCAAAAAGTTTTCAAGTTCAGTATAAACACACCGACCATTTTACCGCCAAAACCCTGGTGGAACCATATGATGACGGTTGGTTTGTGGTGCAAAATATCCCCCAAGCCCCCATGTCCCAAGGGGAAATGGACCGTGTCTACAGCTTGGACTATGCCCGCACCTACCACCCAGTCTATGAACCATTTGGCGGCATCCCCGCCATTGAAGAAGTGAAGTTCAGCCTGATTTCCAACCGCGGTTGTTTCGGCGCCTGCAATTTCTGCGCCCTGACCTTCCACCAAGGCCGCATCATCCAAACCAGAAGCCACGAATCCCTCGTCCAAGAGGCAGAGGCCATGGTTTGGGAGCCAGATTTCAAGGGCTACATCCACGATGTAGGTGGCCCCACCGCCAATTTCCGTCACCCGTCCTGCGAAAAACAACTGGAAAAAGGGGTTTGCAAAGACCGCCAATGTCTTTTCCCAACCCCATGTAAAAACATGGATGGTGACCACAGCGACTACCTGGCACTTTTGCGGAAGCTCCGTGCCATCCCCAAGGTGAAAAAGGTGTTTATCCGCTCTGGTATCCGTTTCGACTACCTGTTGGCCGACAAAAAAGGGGAGTTTTTTAAGGAACTGGTACAACATCATGTGTCCGGACAGCTGAAGGTTGCGCCAGAGCACGTGTCCAATAACGTATTGGAACTGATGGGCAAGCCCCGCCATGAAGTCTACGAGAAATTCCGAGATAAATACATCAAAACCAACGAAAAACAGGGCAAAAAGCAATTTGTGGTGCCATATTTGATGTCGTCCCACCCCGGTTGCACCATGGGCGATGCGGTGATTTTGGCAGAGTATTTGCGGGACATCGGCTACCATCCAGAGCAGGTGCAGGACTTCTATCCAACTCCCTCCACCGTGTCCACGGTGATGTACGCCACAGGTCTCGACCCCCGCACCATGAAGCCTGTCTACGTCCCCACCAACCCCCACGAAAAGGCCATGCAACGGGCGCTGATTCAGTACCGCAACCCGAAGAACTACGCGT
>JAWXUJ010000111.1:0-5233 GCA_044432765.1 Eubacteriales bacterium
TCAGTTGACGGAGGGATTTGCCAAACCAGTTTTTGGGGGCGGCAAATTCCAGGATGCCGTAGTCGTTGGACAGTTCAATGAAGTCCAAAATACTAGAGCGTGCCAAACTCTGTGCCAACTTGGTTGCCATTTCCCGCTCGGGGATGACCACCCGGTCTGCTCCGACCCGCTCCAAGGCCTTTTTGTTCAATTCACTGCTGGCCTTGCAGATGACCGATGGCACACCATACTCTTTCAAGGTCAAAGTAATCAAAATACTGGCAGCCAAGTCACTGCCGATTGCCACCACGGCGCAATCATAGTTGCGAACGCCCAGTGCTTTCAGGACGGTTTCATCCCGGGCATCGCCAACCACGGCATGGGTGACAAAGTTTGCCATCTGCTGGACATTTTCGTCGCTGGCGTCGATTGCCATGACTTCGTTGCCCAGGTCATACAATTTTTTTGCAACGGCTTGACCAAAACGACCAAGACCGATTACCACATAAGTTTTCATGGTTGTCCACTCCTATCCGATGAGAACCTTGGCCTCGGCGTAATGGTACCGTTCCTCTGCCTCATTGCGAAGCAGGAAGCCGAAGCTGAAGGTCATAATGCCAACGCGACCAAAGAACATAAAAATGATAATCATAATTTGGGATGCCATGTTCAAGTGGCCTGTAATCCCGGTGCTCAGACCCACGGTGCCCAGAGCAGAGACGGTTTCAAACAGGCTGTCCATAAAGGAGAATCCGTTGAACTGGGTCAGCATGATGGCACCAAAAAAACTGAGTGCCATCATCAGCATGGTGATGGTAAGTCCCTGCTGAATCTGTCGATTGTTGATGGTGCGATGGAACACCGTCAACCGGGAACGGCCTCTTGCGTAGCTTAAAATCGCCAGTGCCACCAGTCCAAAGGTGACGGTTTTGATGCCGCCAGCCGTGGAACCAGAGGAACCGCCAATGATCATCAAAAGCAGAGAAAATGCCTTAGACCCCTCGGTGAGCATGGCCTGGTTCAAGGTGGCGAAACCTGCCGTACGACAAGTCACCGACTGGAACAGAGATGCCATCACCTTTTCCCACAGGGTAAAGTGTCCAATGGTGGCAGGGTTGTTCCATTCGAACAAGGCGACAACCAAAGCGCCACCAAAAATCAGCACCACCGTAATGGATAGTACCAACTTGGAATAGACCGATAATTCTTTGAATTTTTTCGCCCGCTTCATATCAGTCCAAACGTAAAAACCCAGACCACCGACGACAATCAAGGCCATAATGGTGAAATTGACCACTGGGTCTTTGGCGAAGAGAATCAAGCTACTGCCTGGTTCCAAATAGCCAAAAATATCGAAGCCCGCATTGCAGAAGGCAGAGATGGAGTGGAAAATACCCCAACGCAGAGCCCGCCAGAAGTCGTACTCACCCATAAACCGCACAGTCAAAATGGCGGCGCCAGCGCCTTCCATAAGCAAGGTGCCCTTGAGCACGTTTTTCACCAGGCTGACCACCCCATCGATTTCGTTGAGGCTGAAAGCCTGTGCCATAATCAACCGTTGTTTCAGGCCAATTTTCCGGTTGAGCAGGAAGAAGAACACGGACACAGCCGTCATAAAGCCAAGGCCGCCCACTTGAATCAAGCAGATGATCACAATTTGACCAAACAAGCTCCACTGGGTATAGGTGTCCACCAGGGCAAGCCCTGTGACACAGGTGGCAGAGGTTGCAGTGAACAGGGCGGTCAAAAACCCGCTGCTCTCTCCACTGCGCGAGGCCACAGGCAGTGTAAGTAAAATGGAACCAAGCAAAATAAGCGCGCCAAAGGCCAGAAGGATATACTGCTCCGAGCGCATTTTGCCTGGCTTTTTCATGCGACTAATAATGAGCTTTTTCAAATCAATTCCTCCGGACAAATAGAGGTATCGTTACCGATACCTCTATCAATCAATTAGTCTAATGGTTTCATAGTGGGGAACAAGATAACGTCGCGGATGGAATCCGCACCGGTCAGGAGCATGACGCAACGGTCAATGCCGATGCCCAGGCCACCCGTTGGAGGCATACCATATTCCAATGCGGTGATGAAGTCTTCATCCATCATGCCGGCCTCTTCGTCGCCGTTTTCACGAAGGGTAACTTGACGCATAAACCGCTCTTTTTGATCGATGGGATCGTTGAGTTCGGAGAAGGCATTGCCCATTTCGCTGTGGCAGACGAACAGCTCGAACCGCTCGGTGAGCCGTGGGTCCGTTGGGCTTTTCTTTGCCAAGGGAGATACCTCTACAGGGTGCATGGTGATGAAGGTGGGTTGAATCAGTTGCTTTTCCACCTGTTGGTCGAAGCATTCGTAGAGCAGTTCGCCCCAAGAGGGTTCTTTACCTTCGCCCATTTCCACACCGATGGACTTTGCCAGTACGACGGCATCTTCCACGGAGGAGATTGCCATAAAGTCAGCGCCGGTGTATTCCTTGACAGCCTGCGCCATGGTCATTCTTCTCCAACCAGGGGTCAGATCTACGTCATAACCCTGCCAAGTGACTTGGTAGGTGCCCAAGAGACGCATGGCAGCGGATGAGAGGAAGTCTTCAAACAAGTCCATCATACCCACAAAGTCAGTATAGGCTTCGTACAGTTCTACGGTGGTGAATTCAGGGTTGTGCTTGGGGTCCATGCCTTCGTTGCGGAAGATTCTGCCCATTTCATAGACACGGTCAAAACCACCGACGATGAGCCGCTTCAAGTGAAGCTCTGTGGCGATACGCATAAACATATCGATACCCAGGGTGTTGTGGTGGGTGACGAAAGGTCTGGCGGTAGCGCCACCGGAGATGGTGTTCAGAACAGGGGTTTCCACTTCCATGTAGCCGCGACCGTCCAAAAATTCGCGGAGATAGGAGCAGAATTTAGTACGGAGCTCAAAGTTGCGACGGACATCGGGGTTGACAATCAAATCCACATACCGTTGACGATAGCGGGTTTCCTTGTCGGTGAGGCCGTGAAATTTTTCAGGCAGAGGAAGCAGGGATTTGGACAACAGGGTGACCTTGTTGGCGCGAACGCTCATCTCCCCACGTTGGGTGCGGAATGCGGTGCCTTCTACGCCGACGATGTCGCCGATGTCGTACTTTTTAAACATATTGTAGCATTCTTCCCCCACTTCGTCCTTCCGGACGTAGAGTTGGATTCTGCCCACTTTATCCTGCAAATCGCAGAAGCTGACCTTGCCCATGCCACGTTTGCTCATCAAACGGCCGGCGATGGTCAATTCGGTGTTTTCCAGTTCATCAAAGTTTGCTTTGATGGTATCGGTGTCGGTGCTGGAGGTAAATTTGGTCAGTTGAAAGGGATCGTTGCCACTTTCTTGGAGTTGTTCCAGTTTTTCGCGACGAATCTTCACCTGGTCGCTGTAGGATACTTCTGGTGCCTTATTTTCGTGAGACAAGTTGATTTCCTCCTAAATTTTTAGCTGCGGTTTTGAACCGAGATAATTTCAAATTCCAATTCCCCGGCGGGAGCTTCCACTTTGACCATATCCCCAGCTTCTTTACCAATCATGGCGCGACCGAAGGGGGAGTCGTCAGAGATGCGGTTGTTCATAGGATCAGCTTCTTGAGAACCGACGATTTCAAAAACTTCGATTTCGTCCATTTCCATATCTTTGACCTCGACTTTACAGCCCAGGCCAACTTTGCCGGTGGTATCTTCGATTTCATCGATGATGACGGCGTGAGCCAAAATGTTTTCCACTTCGGCGATGCGACCGTACAGTTTGGCCTGCTCGTTTTTGGCCTCGTCGTACTCACTGTTTTCCGACAGGTCACCGAAGGAACGCGCTTCTTTGATTTGCTCGGCGACTTCTTTTTCGCCGACGGTTTTCATGTGGTGGAGTTCTTCTTCCAACTCCTTGAGGCGGGCACTGCTGATTTTAAACTCTTTAGCCATTGATGTTACATCCTTCCAATTTTGAAAATCCGTCAATATTGACGTATCGTATGCCACTTTAATAGGTATAGTTTGTTGTAAGCCCCTCGCTAGAGGGGCACAGCGTAGCTGTGAAGGGCGATAGCCTCTTACAACAAACTACACGGCTTTGGCAGAGGCGATAGCGTAGCTCTGGCCTGTGAGAATCACAGGTGCCAAAAAGTATACTTTTCTGCCGCTGGCCTTGCCAGCCCGCAGCTATCGCTGCTACCGCCCTTTGGGCGGGCAGAAGCCGTGCAGCTTTCTTTTTGGGACTTTGTCCCATTTGGGCTAAGCCCAAGGCTTCTAGCGAAGCCAAAAAAGAAACCTATAGTTAATGAGATTATATTGAATTCTAGGCCAGTTGTCAAGGAAAATCTGTAAGAATATCCACAGCGGCCTGTAATTGGGTGTCATAACCCACCAGTTCGCCGTCTTCCGACAACTCATAATCGTAAACCACTTCCACATTGGGAGTGACCCCGGTTTCCGTCAAACTGTAGCCATTGGGGGTATAGTATTTACCGATGGACAGGTGGACGGCGGAACCGTCAGACAGAGGCAATGTCACTTGGAAGTTGCCCTTACCAGTGGTTTTAGCACCAACGATGGTGGCGGCCTCATATTCCTGCATGGCGGCGGCAAAAAATTCAGCAGCAGAGTAGCTGTTCTCATCTACCAATACCACCATGGGCATATCCAGGAAGTCTTCGTCAGACATATCCACGGTTTCGTTGCCGGCGTAATCCACCGTGCGGAACAGCTCCCCTTCAGGGAGCAATCTGTCCAAAACGGCAACCAACTCTGTTGCCATACCGCCTGGGTTGCTTCGCATATCGAAAATCAGACTGTCTGCACCATCTGCAATGGCTTGGTCGATGGCCTCCAGGGTTTGGCTTGCGCAGTTGCTGTCGAAGTTGGACACGCCAATGTAGCCGATGTTTTCCTCCAACAGTTGATAATAGGCCACATCCTCTGCCAAACTGGCGCGGAGGATGGTCAGTTCCAGCTCCTCGTCATCTCGGATGAAGGTGAGCGCCACCTCTGTGCCCTCTTCCCCGCGCACCCGATTGACCAGTTCGGTGAGGCCCAATTCTATGGCATTTTCCCCATCCACATGGGTGAGGATGTCACCAACCTGTACCCCTGCCACATCGGCGGGGCCACCGGCAGTGACGGTTTCAATGGAGAACCCATCCATCTCTTCTCGTTGCAGGATGGTGACGCCGATGCCCACATAGGCATTGTCACTGGAATCCATATACATTGCATATTCGTCGGCGGTGAAATAG
>JAWXUJ010000112.1:0-5162 GCA_044432765.1 Eubacteriales bacterium
GAGCAGGTCTTCCACAACCAGGGGGCAGATCAGGGCGCTACCCCCCGCCACCACCAACAGATTGAACAGGTTGGAGCCGATGACGTTGCCAATGGCGATTTCATTGGACTGATTTAGCCCTGCGGTGACACTGACGGCCAGTTCTGGGGCAGAGGTGCCCAGAGCCACCACGGTGAGGCCGATGATGAGCGAGGGGACGCCCAATTTTTTCGCCAGGGTGGATGCACCGCGGACAAAGTGGTCGGCACCCCAGACCAGGGCGGCAAAGCCGACGATTAACCAAACAAAAGACCACATATTTTTCAATTCCTTTCAAAATAGGGTACAAAAAAACAAGACACTTCTATTGTACCCGAAATACAATAAAAAGTCTTGCCACTTTCAAAATGCGCCGGGTTGCAAGCAACCGTATTGACGACACACCTTACGCATAGCGTGAGCTACTCCCTTTTCATAGCCTAAGAATACCACAAATTGAAAGACAAGTCAAGGGGAATTTTGCCATTATTTGCGATGGCTTGTTCACAAAAAATTTCGTTGCTTATTCCCGTGGATTGGGGTAAAATAAAAGAAAATGTGAGGTGTTTTTATGTTTTATTTTGATTGGACCTATATGGTGTTGGTACTACCCTGTGTGATTTTTGCCATGTGGGCCAGCAGTCGGGTCAATTCTACCTTTAAAAAGTATTCCAAACAGCGTTCCAGTCGCAACTTGACTGGTGAGGCTGCCGCCCGGGCGGTGCTCAATGCCAATGGGCTCAACCATGTTCGCATTGAGCGGGTGTCGGGGAATTTGACCGACCACTATGATCCCAAGGCCAACGTGATTCGCCTGTCGGATTCGGTGTACAGCAACACATCCACCGCCGCCATCGGCGTTGCCGCTCATGAGGCAGGCCACGCGGTGCAGTATGCCGTCAACTATATCCCGGTGAAAATCCGCACAGCCATCCTGCCCGCCACACAGCTTGGCTCCAAGCTGGCAATGCCCTTGATTTTGGCGGGATTGCTCCTGACTTATCTGGGGCAAAACTTCCTGATTTTGGCTTATTTGGGCATCTTGGCCTTTGGCCTGTCCACGGTGTTCCAACTGGTCACACTGCCTACGGAGTTCAATGCCAGCAATCGCGCCCTCCGCGCCATTGCCGGGCTCCACATTCTGGACGACTCCGAAATGGTGGGAGCTAGACGAACCCTCCAAGCCGCTGCCTTGACCTACGTGGCCGCCCTTGCCGTGTCACTGGCACAACTGTTGCGACTGCTGATGATGGTTAACCGGAGACGTTGAATATCGGTACGACATTTAAAAAGACCGCCCACGGGGCGGTCTTTTTGGTTATAACTTGTCGAAAAATGCTTTTGCAGTGTCCAATGTCCGTTCCAAATCGGATTTGGAGTGAGCCATGGAGATGAACATGGCCTCGAATTGGGCGGGGGCCAGATAGATGCCGTTTGCCAGCATATGGCGGAAATAAGCGCCGTAGACTGCCGTGTCTGCCGTCTTTGCGGAGGCGTAGTCGGTGACTGGGGTGTTGGTAAAGAAGGGGTTGCCCAGGGAGCCGATGTGGTTGACTTGTGATGCAAATGTCTTCATTTCGCCGAAGAACCAGTCGCCTGTCAGGTTCAGTTCGGTGTACCAGTGAGGGTTGTCTCGGAGCAATTTCAGTTGCGCCATACCTGCCGCCATGGCGACCGGGTTGCCACTGAGGGTGCCGGCTTGGTAGACCTTGCCCACCGGTGCCACGATTTCCATGACATCCCGGCGACCGCCATATGCGCCCACAGGCATACCGCCACCGATGATTTTGCCAAAGGTGGTCAGGTCGGGGGCGATGCCGAAGTAGCCCTGTGCACCGGCGGCAGACAGACGGAAGCCGGTGATGACTTCGTCAAAAATCAGCAATGCGCCCTCTGTGTCACACAGGTTGCGCAGGCCTTGCAAGAAGCCCTCTTGGGGCAAAACTACACCCATATTGGCGCCCACTGGCTCTAAAATCACGGCGGCAATTTCCCCTGGATTGTTGGCAAACAGGGCTTTTACGCTGGAAATATCGTTGTAAACGGCGGTCAAAGTGTCCTTTGCGCAACCTAGGGGAACACCGGCGCTGTCGGGGACACCGGCGGTTAGCACACCGGAGCCGGCGGCAACCAACATCCCGTCGGAGTGACCGTGGTAGCAGCCGCCGAACTTGACCACTTTATCTCGGCCGGTGAAGCCTCGGGCGGCGCGAAGGGCACTCATAACGGCCTCGGTGCCGGAGTTGACCATCCGCACCATGTCAAAGGTGGGCACCATATCGCAGAGCAATTCTGCCATTTCCACCTCTGCTTCTGTTGCCGCGCCGAAGCTGAGGCCGTTTTCTACGGCCTTGATTACGGCCTCTTTGACGGCGGGGTGATTGTGTCCCAAAATCATGGGACCCCAGGAGCCGATGAAGTCCAGGTAGACGTTGCCATCTACGTCGGTCATGGACACAGCGTCAGCGCTGGCGATGAATTTGGGGCTACTGCCCACAGAGCCAAAGGCGCGGACAGGGCTGTTGACCCCACCGGGGATGCACTGTTTGGCTCTTTCAAAAAGTTGTTCAGATTTGGTCATTTATCCAATTCTCCCTTCATCCATACACTTTGCCAATTCCTTGGCGAAGTAGGTTAAGTAGATGTCTGCCCCCGCCCGGTAGGCACTGGTGGCAATTTCACACATAAGATTTGTTTCGTCGATGAAGCCTAGGCCACCGCAGGTTTTCACCATGCAGTACTCCCCGCTGACGCTGTAGGCCGCCATGGGTACGTTGGTGGCCTTCTTGACTTTGGCGATGACATCACCGTAGGCAAGGGCGGGCTTCACCATCAAAATATCGGCACCCTCCACAATATCCTGCTGGGCTTCTTTCAAGCCTTCGCGGACGTTGTGGTAGTCCATTTGGTAGGCCTTCCGGTCGCCAAAACTGGGGGCAGAGTCGGCGGCATCGCGGAATGGGCCGTAGAAACCAGAGGCATATTTCACCGCATAGGACATAATTGGGGTGTTTTCATAGTGATTTTCGTCCAAAATGTTCCGAAGGGCGGCAATGCGCCCATCCATCATGTCGGAGGGGGCAACCATGTCGGCACCTGCCTGCACTTGGGTCAGAGCGGTTTTTGCCAATAGAGGCAATGTGGGGTCGTTCATGACTTCACAGCCGCTCAGCAGGCCACAGTGACCGTGGTTGGTGTACTCACAAAGGCACACATCGCCAACGAGATACAGTTCTGGGAAATGTTTTTTCAGGGTGAACATGGCCTGTTGGACGATACCGTTTTCCGCGTAGGCACCGCTACCCACGGCATCTTTTTCCGCGGGGATGCCGAAGAGCATCATGGAGCGGACACCGGCCTCTAGCATTTCTTCGGCTTTGCCTAAAATGCTGTCCAGGTTGTGACGATACTGCCCTGCCATGGAGGAAATCTCCGTGGGGGCATCTAAATTTTCCACCACAAAGGCGGGGTAAATCAGGGACGCTTTGTCCATCCGAGTCTCCCGCACCATGGCGCGGAGAACAGGATTGGAACGCAATCTCCGTGGTCGTTCAATCATTATATTTCCTCCATTTAATTTTTATTGGGCATCCATTGTAGGGGAGGGGCAGAGCCCCTCCCCTACAATTTAAGCGTGTAAGGCTAAATCGACTAAGCTGTCAATGGTGGCGGATTTGGCGGTGGTGATTTGCATATTGTGTTTTTGGGCTTCCTCTGCCGTTTGATTGCCGATGCACAGAGCTTTCACCGGGGAATAATCGTCCATTTTGGCGCTGTCCACAAAGCCACGGACGGTGGATGCACTGGTGAAAATGGCGTAGGTGTTGTCTTGGAGCAGGGTGGCTGGCTCCAGGATGGGATGGGCGGTGTGGGCGATGTCGTAGAGTGGCAAATCGTCCACGATTGCGCCGGCTTTGACCAGTTTTTCCGTCAAAATTGGGTTGCCTTGTTTGGCGCGAGGGAGGAAGACCCGGTCGCCCATGTTCAGCAGTACACCCAGGGCATCGCCTAGGGTTTCCGCGTCATAGGTGGGTGGAATCAAGTCGGCTAAAATGCCGTATTTCTCCAATTCTAGTCCTGTTCCCTTGCCCAAAGCGGCAATTTTCACCCCGAAAAGTTGCCGTACATCCAATTTGAGGGACTTCATCTCCGCAAAGAATCTGGTTACACCAGAAGGACTGGTCAGCACCATCCACTGGTAGGTGGACAGGGATTTCATGGCGGTGTGGACAGGCGTTATGTCAACTGGGTCGACAATTTCGATGGTGGGCAATTCCACCACTTCTGCGCCCAAATCACGGAGCTTGGCACAGAGGACGGACTGCCGTTCTTTGGGGCGGGTGACCAAGAACTTTTTGCCGAAGAGGGGCAGTTTTTCCGCCCAGGCGAACTGTTCAGACAGGGCGCAGACCTTGCCCACCACGATGATGGAGGGGGCCTCCATGTCCTTGGCGGCCTGGGTCAAGGTGCCGATTGTTGCGACCACCCGCTTTTGCAGAGAGCTGGTGCCACGGTGAAGGACGGCGGCGGGCATATCGGGGGACATCCCCGCTTTTTCCAGGCCGGCGCACAGGTATGGCATGGCGGTGACGCCCATCAAAAAGACCAAAGTGCCCTTCAATCTGACCAGTGCGTCGTAGTCCAAATCCAGTTCCTTGCCGGCGCGCATATGGGCGGTGATGATGTGGAGAGAGGAGCAGAAGTCTCGGTGGGTCACTGGGATGCCGTTGTAGGCGGGGACGGAAATTGCGGAAGTAATGCCGGGAATCACCTGAAATGGGACGTTATGTTGGGCTAAAAGTTCCAATTCTTCCCCGCCACGACCGAAGAGGAAGGGGTCGCCACCTTTGAGACGGACGACTTTTTTGCCAGCCAAGGCCCGTTCCAACAGGATTTGGTTGGTTTCGGACTGGGTTTTGATGTGGTTGGATGCCCGCTTGCCCACGTTGATGCAGGTGGCGGTGGAGGGAGCCAAGGCCAAGATGGCATCGCCCACCAGAGCGTCGTAAACCAGGACTTCCGCCGATTCAATGGCGGCCTTGGCCTTTAATGTCAAAAGGCCAACGTCTGTGGGGCCTGCCCCCACTAAAGTTACAGAACCAATCATAGGATTCTCCTTATTTTTGAGTGAATAGTGAAAAATG
>JAWXUJ010000113.1:0-5151 GCA_044432765.1 Eubacteriales bacterium
TGAGAATCACAAGTATCGTTTAAATAATTTCGTGATACAGGTTGACAATATCCTCTTGTGTGACGGCTTTGATGGTGTTACCAGGGCTACCACTTGCCAGGGCATCGGTTGCCATTTTGTCGATTTTTGCCACAAAATCGGCTCTATCGATGCCATATTGCACCAAAGTTGGTACCTCGCAAACTTTGCAAATACGCTTCAATTCGTCGATGAAAATGGTGGCTGCCATGGCATCGTTGTCCGTGTTTGCGCCAATGGCGCGACCCAGATCCGCAAATTTTTTCACAGCGCCACCTGCAGCGAAGGCCATGCAGGTTGGGAGCAACATGGCATTGGAAATGCCGTGAGGTACATGGAACAAGGCTCCAATGGGACGACTCATGCCGTGGACTACTGTGACAGACGCGTTGTTGATGGCGATACCAGCCTCAAAGGCGGCGATTGCCATTTCAGTACGTGCCTCCATGTCGGTGCCGTCAGCGTAGGCTCGTGGCAAATATTTGAAAATCCGCTGAACGGCAGACAGTGCCACCGTGTCGGTCAAAGGCTGGGCCATCTTGGAGGTATAGGATTCCACCGCGTGGGTCAGGGCATCCAAACCAGTGGCGGCAGTGACGGATTTGGGAGAGGAAACTGAGGCCTCTGGGTCGATAATCGCCATATTTGGCACCAGATTTTCCCCTTTCAGCAACATTTTCACATCGTTTTTCAAATCGGTGATGATGGTGAACTTGGTGGTTTCCGAACCAGTGCCCGCCGTGGTGGGAATGGCAATCATGGGGGGTAATTTTGCCTGAATGTTCTGCCCCATGAAATCGGCGATGTTACCACCGAGAACAGCCAGCACACCGATGGCCTTGATGGAATCCAAGGGGCTACCACCGCCAATGCCGATGAAAAAGTCACAACCAGAACATTGGTATTCTGCCAGACCTGCTTCAATCATGGTGTCGGTTGGCTCCCCTGTGATACCACTGAACACGGTGTAGCCTACACCGACTGCCTCTAAGGTGTCGGTGAGAGTTTTGAAAAAGTCCAAGTTGACCACGTGTTTGCCAGTGACGATAAAGGCCTTTTTCCCAGCCTCGCGAAAAATTGCGCCGCTGTTTTTCAGGGCATTTTCCCCGGTGATGATCTTTTGAGGCATGGTAAATTCTCTGCTCATGGGTTACTCCTTATCTGCTTTTAGGACGGCGCCCAGCATAACCGAAGCCCCTGCAGTGCAGTCTGCCACGGTGGAAAATTCTGGTTCGCAGTGGGAGAGGCCGTCTTTGGACTGGACGAAAATCATGGTGGTGGGCATCATATAGGCGGCGAATTGGGCATCGTGGCCTGCGCCGGAGTGGATGTATTGGTGGGAAACCCCCAATTCTTCGGCGGCTTTTTTCACATAGGACACCAGGGTTTTGTCCCAGTATACCGTATCCCGGTTCCATGCTCTGGTGACTTCGCAGATACAACCAGACCAGGTGGCGTTGGCGCAATCTTTGACAATAGCCAGGACTTCGTCCAACACTTTTGGGTCCTCGTGACGAGCATCCAAGGAGACTTCCACAAAGTCGGGAACGCAGGTGTGGATGCAGGGGTGGCAGGTGATTTCTCCTGTGGTATAGACCAAATCACCGTAACCCAATTTGTCAATCTCGCTGTGAAGATGGCAGATGGCTTGGGAGGCGGCATAGAGGGCATCTCTCCGCTTTGGCATGGGGAAGGTGCCTGCGTGAGTAGTTTGACCGTAGAATTTCAGGTGGTAGTTGAACATACCCAACACGCAGTCCACCACACCCACGGCGTTACCAGCGTCTTCCAAAATAGGGCCTTGTTCGATGTGGGTTTCAAACATACACTTGTATTTGTTCTTGGACAGACGGTTGGCCTTATCCCCTTTGAAACCAGAGGCTTCCAGTGCTTGGGCAAAGGTTGTGGTCTTGTCCAAAACGCTTTTGGAGTTCATCATGTTTTCATAGACGAAGCCACCTTTAACCTGTTCTGGCAAAAAGTCGTAGCAGACGATGCCTGAGGACATCATGGCAGGTGGGTAGAGGGAACCTTCCTCATTTGTCCAGATCATAGCGGTCAAAGGGTGTTTGTGTGGGATGTTCTCCGCCACTACAGTTTCCAAAACCTCCATGGCACTCATCACACCCAAGATGCCGTCGTAGTTGCCACCGTTTTGAACAGAATCGCAGTGGGAAGCCATAACAATCCGCTTAGCGGTGGCATCCGTGCCAGGAATGGTGGCGTAGACGTTTGCCACATCGTCCATTTCGATGGTAGCACCGATGGCGGTCATTCGCTTGATGAACTCGTTTCGTGCCATTTTGGCCTCTGGGGACAGAGAGTAGCGGGTAATACCGCCATGGCCTGCATCGCCAAAGGTGGCGAAAGTTTTGATTTTATCTTCCATTCTAGCTTCACTACAGAAAAACATAGAATTCACTTCTTTCTTTACAATTTTTCAGGTTTGATACACCCCTCTAGGAGAGTTTTGATATCCTCTTTGGAGGTGGAATAGACTGGTTTTTCGTTGCCTTTGTCGTCCTCAAAAATCAGGGTGAATTGGTTGTCCCAGTCACTGATGGTGATGGCAACGGTGTTGTCGTACCCTGTTTTTTCAAACAACTCTGCCTTGTATCGCACAAATCCATAGAGCTCTCCATCCCAGGGAACAGAGAAATTCAAGGTTTTGGCGAAGGACTTTTTTAAATCCACCTTAACCGGAATTTCGGTGGCACCACCAGGGATTTTCTTATAAGCCTCGGGAATCAGGCGGAAGTATTCCTTGGGGAACAGCTCCTCCATCCGCTTTGGCTCGATGTGTTCATAACGTTTTTTCATGTGCCGTCACTCCCATCAAATCATTTTGTCCACTTCCAGCAGAACTTCTTCCATTTTTGCCATTTCTTCCACCACTTGTTCTGGAGTGATGATGAGCGGTGGGCAAATCATAATCATATTTTCATGGGTGTAGGTCATAAACCCGCGGGCTTTCAGCATACCGTTGATTTTGCCCATAATGCCCTCTGGGTCCTTGCCATAGGCAACCAGTGGTTCTTTGGTGGCCTTGGATTTCACCAGTTCGATGGCGGTGAACAGACCAATGTACCGGACATCGCCAACACAGGGATGGGATTCTTTCATAGTTTCCAGAATTTCTCCCAGTACTTTGCCAGAGGCTTCCACGTTTGCCAGAATATTGTTGTCCTTGTAGTATTTCAGACAAGCCACACCGGCGGCGCAGGCCAGAGGGTGACCGCTGTAGGTCAGGCCACAGGACAGCATATGGTCGTCGAAGTATTCAGCGATTGCCTTACTGACACAAACACCACCCAGTTGGACGTAACCGCAAGTGATACCTTTGGCAAAGGACACCAAGTCGGGCTTGATACCGAAGTTTTCAAAACCAAACATTTTGCCAGTTCTACCAAAGCCCGCCATGACTTCGTCACAGATCATCATAATGTTAAATTCATCGCAGATGGCGCGCACACCGGGAAGGTAGCCCTCTGGTGGGATGATAATACCATTGGAACCTGTGACCGTCTCCAACACGATGGCAGCAATGCTGTCTGGACCTTCGTAAATCACTTGTTCCCGCAGTTTTTCCACATAGTATTTAGAGGCATCGGTGGCAGAGGCAAATGGAGCAGTTTCATGGTAGAAATAGGGATCCATAAACTTGACAAAACCAGACATGGCAGGTTGCAAGGTGTAGCCACGAGGTTCGCCAGTCAAGTTGCCTGCACCATAGGTGGAACCGTGGTAGCTGCGATATCGGGAGAAAATCTTGTGCTTGCCTGTGTACATTCTAGCCATTTTGATGGCGTTTTCGTTGGCATCTGCGCCACCGTTGGTGAAGAAGACCTTTCCCATATTGTCGGGCATCAGTTCCACCACCATTTTTGCCAACTCACCGCGGACATCACAGCCGTAGCTGGGGCTAATGAAGCAGTATTTATCGGCCTGTTCTTTGATTGCAGCAATGATTTCCTTGTTGCCGTGTCCCACGTTCAGGTTGACCAGTTGCGCGGACATATCGGTGTAGCGGTTGCCATCGGTGTCCCACATATAGATACCCTCTGCTTTTTCAATGACCAGAGGGTCGATGCCCTTTTGCTTGGACCAAGATTGCAGGTTATACGTTGTGTGGTTCTTCTTTACAGTTGCCTTATCCATGATGATGCTCCTAACTTTTATTGTGATTTAATATATCGTAGATATGAAAACAAATCATACAGTTCATAATGGTTTCGTAATTCAATTCCATGTCCAGTATTTCTTTGATTTTTTTGATTTTAAGATTAACGGTGTTCCGGTGGATGTTCCGAAGTTTCGCAATTTCCAGCACACTGCCATTGTAGCGGCAATAGATTCGCAAAGTGTCGTAGTAATCGCTGTGGTTGCTTTGATCATAGGCCGCCAGTTTACCTAAGACTTGGTTGTGATACTGTTGCAATACCTGACGGTCTGCCACTTGGAGGAGGATTTTTTCAATGCCCAAATCCTCATAGCAAATGGCGGTTTTTTCTCCCATCTCTGCCACCATCAAGCTCCATTGGCTCTGTTTGTATAGGGTGGCGATGGCATAGGTTCCGATTTGTTGCTGTGAGATGCCACTGTGCACGATGACCGATTCCTCTGCCATGGCGCCAATGTCATGAACCATGGCGGTCACCTGCTCACGTGTCACATCTTGGTAGATCAGCACCAGATTCCGATTCCAGAGAAATGCCCCTTTGTTCTGGGCGTTGAGCCACAGCCGCTTGGTGATTTGTCTGTCATGGTCTTTCACAAATTTTCCGGTGATATTTTGACCACCTTCCATGGCAACTAAGGTGACAACGGTGTAGTTGGCATCGGCGCCAAAACCAGTTCGCTCCAAGGTGTTTGCGTAATCATCTTTTGCATCTGGGTTGATGATTAGGTTTTTAAAAGCCTCGGTCAAAGTCTGTTGGGTTTTTTCATCGTTGATGATGCGCCGGCAAAATTCATAGCTTAAGTCAATAATCCGGGTTTTCCACGGGATGATGAACAAGGGGAAGTTATTTTGCTCACAAAATACAATGATTTGGGGCATGATGTTGGTGATATAGGGGCCGATGTTCACCACCACACCCGCGGCGTTGTTCTCTTTTAGGTTCTCCACAAATT
>JAWXUJ010000114.1:0-5104 GCA_044432765.1 Eubacteriales bacterium
CCAAATCCCGGAGCTTGAAGTAGTTGTTGCCCTGGATTTCATAGGCGGTTAGGGAGACTTCCGCGCCGTCTACAAACAGGGTGGCTTCGGCGGGGGTGTAGTCCTTGGCAGAGCCGTCGCCGGGGGTCAGTTCTCCGCCTACGGCGGTGTAGTCCTGGCCGGAAATCAGGCTGATGGCGTAATCATCTTCGTTCCAGGTGACTGCAAATTCCTTGACAGAGCCGGAGAGGACGGCGGCGATGTCTCGGAGCTTGAAGTAGTTGTTGTCGTTGATTTTATAGGCATCGAAGGCCACCTCTGCGCCGTCTACATAGACGGTGGATGGGGTGGTGATGGCGGTGCCGGATTCCAGAATTTCTGCTTCTTCCTCCACTTGGGGGGCGACGATGTCCACCGCGTAGAGGGTGTAGACGGATTCGCTGTCGTAGGCATAGAAGTAAAATTCACCGAACACGTGGAGGGTGAAGCTGCTGCCGGCAACCCAGATGGGGTCGTCGTCCCAGGTGACAGAGCCGTCTAACATGGCCTCTCGCCAGTCGTAGTAATCCATGGTTTCGCCGGTGGCGTTGAGGCGGATGGTGATGTCTGCATCCATGACCAGTTGCCCGCTGCGGTCGGTGACGGCGGGGTCCATGGGAAGGGCTTGGTCACGGTCTTGGTCGTAGTAGTTCATGGTGACCATCCACAGGTCTTTGGTCAGGGTGACGGTGGCGAAGCTGGTGGCCTCTAGGTAGGTCACGCCGTCTTGGGTTTGCTCTGTGACGTTGTCGAAGGTGAAGTGGGTGGTCTCCACCGTGTTATTGGCGCAGGCCAGGCCGGTCAAGGCGGACAAAATCAGCGCCAAAGATAAAATGGCGCGGCAGATTCTTTTCATGGAGGCTCCTTCTTTCTCAAGTCATATTCTGTTGCATGGCAAAATTCTAGCATATTTTGGGGAAAAAGTAAAGTAATTTCCGGAAAACCTTGCAACCTGCCCTTATATTATATATAATACACTTGATTATCCTGTGATACGAAGCCGTTTTTGTACTGCCATGGTCAGCAGGCCTTTCCGACTGGCTTTTTACGCGAGGCTAGGGATTTCGCCCACGGGCGGGACGGGGGTGTCACTTTCTGTGCGGACAGAAAGTAACCAAAGAGCCGGTTAAAGGGGGAACCGAGCCCCCTTTAACAATACCCCCGCGGCCAAAGGAGGGGTACTGCGGTACCCCTCCTTTGGAATCCACCCCGGAGCTGTATATTCAACTGCCTGACCCTTTGCCTTGCTGTTTCAAGCTGATAAGCACACGATATAATACACTTGATTATCCTGTGATACGGAGCCGTTTTTGTACTGCCATGGTCAGCAGACCCAGGGCTGCGCCAGTGGCGATGGAGACGCCCATAAGGGGCGGGGCCATTTGGAGCACCGCGGGGGTTTGGGTGATGACCACGGCGATTGCCAACTGTCCCCAGATGTGGGCGACTGCCCCTGCCATACTGATGCCCACCGGGGAGAATTTGCCGGTTTTTTTCAGTAGCACCATGACGGCGAAGCTGAGTAGACCGCCGGTCAGGCCGTAGGCCGCGGAGACAGGACTGCCGAAGAGCAGGTTTGCCAGAAAAATCCGCAGTAGGTTGACGGTCAGGGCGGTGGGGGTGTTCAGGTGGTAGAGCGCCACCAAAATCACTCCATTTGCCAGCCCCAATTTCACCGATGGAATGGGAATGACCAGGGACACCTGGCTGTCCACATAGGAGAAAATCAGTGCCAAAGCAGTCAAAACTGCCCCAGTTGCAATGAAATTTGCCTGTTTTGTCATGGGTTTCCTCCTTTTTGATTTTACGATGAATCAGGGGTTTCGCCCACGGGCGGGACGGGGGTGTTACTTTCTGTGTGGACAGAAAGTAACCAAAGAGCCAGTGAAAGGGGTAAGGGTGTACGGTGTACACTCGCCAGCCCCCACCTTAACTTCCCCGCGGCCAAAGGAGGGGCATTGCGATGCCCCTCCTTTGGAATCCACCCCGGGTTGCGTGGCGGGGTGCGGGGGACAGAGCGACGAGGGCGTTGCTCCCTACATTTTGAACCGCTCCCCTAACTCCTAACTCCTAACTCCTAACCGCTCCGCGAACTCCTAATTCCTAATTCCCAACTCAATAGGCCACGCTGTCCAAGCTGTCTGCCGTCTCTATGGTGACGGTGATTTGGTTGGGGGCGCAGACGATGACTTGCCCGCCTTGGGTGATGGTGCCTTGGTGGACGCAGACTTGGTTGGGGCAGTCGGCACTGACCATGGTGGCGGTGCCGTCTTGGATTTGGATGGTGTTGCCACCTACCTCCACGGTTTGGTCCATGGTGGCATCCACCGTGGCGACCACGTGCCCGGCCTGGGTGACCACCACATGGGGGCTGTCCCCCGGCGGGGTGTAAATCACAAAGGACAAACCCAGGGTGAGAAGCACCAGGCATAGACCTAAAATCCAGTCACCATTTTTCATCCATTTCACATCACTTTCGAGGTTTTTATGAAGAAATTACTACTTTTTACTCTGCTTTTTGCCTGTCTCGCCGGTTGCGCCTCCAAGGGGCAGACCGTGGGGGAGGACTATTTGCTCCACACCACCTGCACCATCACCGTCTACGAAACAGGCCAGGAGGACGTCATCGACGGTGCCTTTGCCCGGGCGCGGGAACTGGAAAATCAGCTGTCTCGCACGGTGGAGACCAGCGATTTATCCGCCATCGGGCAGGGGGGCGACGTGGTGGTCGGGGCGGACACATTGGCGGTTTTGGAAACGGCCTTGGACATCTGCCAACGTAGTGACGGCGCACTGGACATCACCATGGGCGGGGTTTCCGACCTGTGGGACTTCGGGAGCGGGTCACCGGTTTTGCCGGAAAAATCGGAAATCGAGGGGGAATTGTCCCATGTTTCCTATGAAAACGTGATTGTAAATCCAGAAAACAGCAGTGTCGCCATGGTGGATGACCATGCGGTTTTGGACTTGGGCGCCGTTGCCAAGGGGTACATTGTGGATGAGGTCGCCGCCTATTTGGAGGGGCAGGGCGTGACCTCTGCCCTGGTCAACTTCGGCGGGACCATCTCTGCCATTGGGGACAAATATGGGGAGGATTTCTCCATTGGCCTCCAACAGCCCTTCTATCCAAACGACGACAACCAGGCCAGTCAGCTGGCGGGGGTTGTGTCTCTCGCCGGGGAAACCATGGTGACGGCGGGGACGTATCAGCAGTGTTTTGTCCAGGAAAATCAGCTTTATCACCATATTTTAGACCCCAAAACTGGCTATCCTGCCCAAACCGATGTGGCAAGTGCCACGGTTTTTGCGGAATCTGCCGCCTTGGGGGATGCCATTTCCACGGCTTGCGTGGTCATGGGCTACGAAAAAGCGGTGGCCTTTTTAGAGGACTTGGGCGGTGTGCCCGCCATTTTTATTTTGGAAGATGGACAGGTCATTGCCTCACCAGCCGTGGCGTTCACCCAGGCGGGGTCGCCCTCTCAGTCAGCTTTGCTGACAGCTCTCCCATAGGGAGGGCCTTGGACGAGCACAGCTCGCCCCTACATCTCGAACCGCTTCCCTCACTCCTAACTCAATCGTTTCCTGATGATGTGTCGGGGGCAGGCTTTGGCGCAGGCTCCGCAGTTTTTGCATTTGGTTTGGTCGATGACGGCGCAGTTGTCCACCACCTGGATGGCTTCAAATTTACAGGCCTTTTCGCACAGTTTACAGCCGATACAGCCGGACTGGCAGTTGGCGCGGGTGTCTTTGCCCTTTTCTTTGGACTGGCAACCCACGGCGTATTTTGCCTTTTTGGGCACCATGGAAACCACTCCGTTGGGACATACTTTCACGCAAGCGCCACAGCCCATGCACTGGACTGCGTCCACCATGGCAAGGCCATCGCACAGGGAAATGGCATCCTTTGTGCAGACAGCGGCGCAGTCGCCGTAGCCGAGACAACCGAATTTACAGCCGTTTTCCCCGCCGAAGAACTCCCGGGCGCCAGCGCAGGTCTGGTAACCTTGGTAGTCCATTTGGCGGGATTTTTCTGTTTTTTTTGCAGAACAGGCAACAAATGCAACTTGTTCTTCCACTTCGCCAGCGTCCACACCCAGGACTGCGCCAATGGCAGCGGCCACAGATGCGCCACCGGCGGAACACAGGTTGGGGGCGATGTCGCCCTTTGCCAAGGCGGCGGCGTAGTCGGAACAGCCAGCAAAGCCACAGGCGCCACAGTTGGCTCCGGGGAGGACGTCTCGGAGGGTTTGCTCCTTTTCATCCACAGGCACCGCCATGAATTTGGCGGCAAGGGTTAAGCCGATGGCGGCGATCAAGGCCAGACCCACCATCATAAGAATCGAAATTAAAAATCCACTCATACCGCACCTCCACTACGCGCCAAAGATGCCGTCGATGACACCTGAGAAGCCCATAAATGCCAGGCTGAGAATGGACGCTGCCACCAGCACCGAGGGCATACCTTTGAAATGTTGGGGGATGTCGCTGTCCTCCATTTTGCCTCGGATGCCGGCGAAAATCACCATGGCGACCAGGAAGCCGATGCCAGCACCCAATGCGTTGACCAGGGAGATGCCGTAGCCGTAGCCCTCGTCGATGTTCAGGACGCAGACACCCAAAACGGCGCAGTTGGTGGTGATAAGGGGCAGGAACACCCCAAGTGTGCGGTGGAGTGCGGGGACGTACTTTTTCAGGATGATTTCCACCAGTTGCACCAGGACGGCGATGACCAGAATAAACACGATGGTTTGCAAATAGCCGATGCCGGCAGGTTCCAACAGGTAGGTTTGGATGGGCCAGGTGACGGCGGTTGCCATGACCATGACGAAGGTGACCGCCATGGCCATGCCGGTGCTGGAATTCAGCTTTTTGGACACCCCAAGGAAGGGGCAAATCCCCAGGAATCGCACCAAAACGAAGTTGTTGACCAGGACGGCGCCCAGTAGAATTTTCAGAAAATCACTCATACAGCGTCACCGCCTTCCTCTTTGTGTTGGCAGAAGGCCGCAGAGGGGCAACTGCCACAGCCACCTTTTTTCCGTGCCTTGCCCTTGGTGACGAAATTGACCAGGGCGATGAGGACGGC
>JAWXUJ010000115.1:0-5100 GCA_044432765.1 Eubacteriales bacterium
AGCCTTTTGAAGTACGGGCATCAGCGCGCCACCTTCACCTTTGTGTTCTTGGATGACTTGGCGGAGCTGTGTTTCCTGCTCCTTTGTGCCAACAAACTGGGCACAGCATTTACAATTTGCCATAAAATAAGCCTCCTATATCATAGTGATTTGATATTGAATCAGTATAATTATATTGATACAGATATATTGATTATATCACACCTATTTCCCAAATACCATAGGGATATTAGCCAGGAATACATCCTCATTTTCAGCATATTCACTAAAAATACAGGTATTATTAAATACCTATTGCATTTTTCCCGGGACGATGATATGGTTTTTTTAAAATAAAAACCTGCAGACTTGAAAGGAGTTTTAGAATGACAGTTTTGGATGTTTGTAAGCTATTAGACTGCCAACTGATTTGCGGCGAGGACAACTTTGGTGACGAGGTACTGACCGCCTGTGGCTCCGATATGATGAGCGATGTGTTGGCCTACGTCAAAGACCAATCCGTCTTGCTCACCGGCTTGGTCAATTCCCAGGTGGTGCGTACTGCCGATATGATGGATATGTCCTGCATCGTCTTCGTCCGGGGAAAAGTCCCCTCCGAGGATATGATTTCCTTGGCAGAGCAACGAGGCATCGCTTTGATGACCACCCAGCACCGGATGTTCCCCGCCTGTGGCCTACTGTGGGAGCACGGTCTGCGAGGAGGCGATTCCCAGTGATGGAACCTATCAAACTCCACTACCACGTGGACGGCGACAACTTCTCCCACGCCGGTGAGGCCTCTGCCGCCGTAAAGAAAACCCTGCGAAAATTGGGCATCGCCCCCGCCACCATCCGTCGGGTTGCCATCGCCCTCTATGAAGGGGAAATCAACATGGTCATCCACGCCAACGGCGGTACCATCTCCGTAGAAGTCCATGAAAACTGCATCGAAATGGCATTGCGAGACGAAGGCAAAGGCATTGCCGACATCTCCTTGGCTATGAAAGAGGGCTACTCCACCGCCAGTGACGAAGTCCAAGCCCTGGGCTTTGGCGCCGGGATGGGGCTGCCCAACATGAAGAAAAACACGGATCACTTCGCCATCACCTCTACAGTCAATGTGGGCACCACCGTGTTTATGACCGTTCTCATCTAATTTAAAGGGAGGTATTCCCCATGGAGTTTTTCCACTCCGTCCATTTGGACAGAGACAAATGTATGGGCTGTATCAACTGTATCAAGCGCTGTCCCACAGAAGCCATTCGGGTGCGGGACAAAAAAGCCCGGATTATCACTGCCCGGTGCATTGACTGTGGCGAGTGCATCCGCATCTGCCCCCACCATGCCAAGCGGGCAGAGTACGACAGCTTGAGCCTGGCTCTGTCCCAATACGACTACACCATCGCCCTACCCGCCCCTGCTCTTTACGGCCAGTTCAACAACCTGGAAAATCCGGATTTGGTACTGACCGCCCTACTAGGACTGGGTTTCGACCAGGTATTTGAAGTATCCCGGGCCGCCGAGCTTGTGTCTCAGCAGACCGCGGAATATATGGCACGTACCGACATTGTCCGCCCGGTGATCAGCTCCGCTTGCCCCGCCGTGACCCGGCTGATTCGGGTGAAATTTCCATCACTCATCCCCAATGTGTTGCCTCTCAATGCACCGGTGGAGGTGGCGGCACGGCTGGCCCGATTGGAGGCCATGACGAAAACCGGTCTGCCAGCTGAAAAAATCGGCACCGTGTTTCTCTCCCCTTGTCCCGCCAAGGTGACGGCATCCCGGATGCCTTTGGGCACTGCCCACAGTGAAATTTCTGCCGCGGTGGCAATCAGCGATGTGTATCCAAAGCTATTGCAACAGATGAAATTACATAAAAAAGACCCCCAACCACTGTCCAGTTCCGGACAGATGGGTGTGGGTTGGGCCCTCAGCTCTGGAGAGGCCGAAGCCATCCAACTAAACAACTATTTGGCAGCCGATGGCATTGAAAATGTCATGGGTGTGTTGGAGGATTTGGAGGACGAAAAGTTCGGAACTTTGGACTTTATTGAGCTAAATGCCTGTAATGCCGGCTGTGTAGGTGGTGTTTTGAATATTGAAAATCCCTACGTCGCCCGGGCGAAATTGAAGCAACTGAAGAAGCAACTCCCCTCCCAATACCCTCACGATGCAGTCTCTAAGGCCATCACCCAATGGGATGTGCCCCTGGAATATCAGCCGGTGCTGTCCCTGGATGAAAACTTCACCGTAGCCATGGCGAAGATGCAGGAATGTGAAGAAATCGCCAGTCAACTGCCCGGACTGGACTGTGGTTCCTGTGGTGCGCCTACCTGTGTCGCCATGGCAGAGGATGTGGTGCAAGGCTATGTCAATCTGGATTCTTGCATCTACATCTACCGTGATAAAATGGAGCAAAATAAGGAGGACACTGTATGACCGTCGACTTTTTAGAACAAGTGGAGAGCTTCTCCCTGGTAAACCGGGGCGACGAACTGCGCCCAGTGGAAGGTATCTACTGTGGCGATCTTTTGAGTATGGTCATGGGGCGCGCCCTGGAAAATCAGCTTTGGATTACGGTCATGGGCAACGTCAATGCCATCGCCGTGGCGGTGCTCACCGACGTGTCTGCCATTCTCCTGGCGGAGGGCTGTCAACTGGACGAAGAGGCACAAAGCCGGGCGAAATCCCAGGGAATCTGGGTGTTCTCCACCGATTTACCAACCTATGAGGCCTCTATGTTGGTGGCTGAATTTATATGAACATCACCTACGACTTTCACCTTCACTCCTGCCTCTCCCCCTGTGGCGACGAGACCATGACACCCAACAACATCGTCCAAATGTCCAAGCTAATCGGCCTGGATGCCATCGCCGTTGCCGACCACAACAGCGCCAAAAATCTCCCTGCCGTCTGGAAATTGGGGGCAGAATTGGGCATCACCGTGGTGCCAGCCATGGAGGTCTGTAGTGCTGAAGAAATCCACCTGCTCTGCCTATTCCCCACCCTGACCCAGGCCTTGGACTGTGACCGCGACCTCTATCCCCATCTGCCGCCTGTGAAAAACAAGGTGGAATTCTTCGGAAAACAGCAGATTTTAGATGAAAACGATGTGGAAATCGGCACAGAACCTCTTCTGCTCATCAACGCCCTATCTCTGGGTTTGGAAGAATTGCTCCCACTGGTACGGAGCTACGGTGGCTTCGTTCTCCCCGCCCACATTGAAAAATCCTCCACTTCCATCCTGTCCAGTCTGGGCTTCGTTCCACCGGAATACGGCTTCACCTGGGCAGAGTGCAAAAATTTGGAAACTGCCCACGCTCTGGGCTTCCACGGCAATGTTTTAACCAACTCCGATGCCCACCAACTGGAGGCCATCCAGGAGCCATCCCATCACTTGGAAGTGGCAGAAAATACGGCCTTTTCCATTGTAAACAGGCTGAAATCCATATAAAAAGGACAGAATCAAAAGATTCTGTCCTTTTCAGCTTACCGAAATATTTATTGGAGCGCCTGTTCCAAGTCGGCGAGAATGTCGTCGATGTGTTCTGTGCCGATAGAAAGGCGGATAGTGTTGTCTTGAATGTTTTGTTCCAACTTCTCCTGGGCTGTCAGCTGGCTATGGGTGGTGGTCGCAGGATGAATGACCAGGGATTTCACATCAGCCACGTTTGCCAGCAGGGAGAAAATCTCCAAACGATCGATGAAGTCGTGGGCCTCCTGCTGTCCTCCCTTGATTTCAAAGGTGAAAATAGACGCGCCACCCTTGGGGAAATATTGGGTATACAACGAATGGTTGGGGTGGTCTGGCAAACTGGGGTGGTTCACCTTAGCAACCTTTGGATGATTCACCAAAAATTCCACCACTTTTTTGGTGTTTTCCACGTGACGATCCAAGCGCAAAGACAGAGTCTCCACACCTTGTAGTAGCAAAAATGCGTTAAACGGAGAGATTGCCGCACCGGTGTCCCGAAGGATGACGGCGCGAATGTAGGTGATAAAGGCGGCGGGGCCTGCCACATCCACGAAACAAGCACCGTGGTAGCAAGGGTTTGGCTTGGCGATGGCTGGATGCTTTTCCGTCCAAGGGAATTTGCCGGAATCCACGATGATGCCCCCCAAGGTGGTGCCGTGACCGCCAATGAATTTGGTGGCAGAGTGAACCACAATGTCCGCGCCGTATTCAATAGGACGGAGCAAATAAGGGGTGGCGAACGTGTTATCGATGACCAAGGGCAAGCCACGCTTGTGAGCAATTTCGGCGATGGCCTTGATGTTGGGAATGTCGCAGTTGGGGTTCCCCACTGTCTCCAAATAAACAGCCTTGGTGTTGGGTTGGATGGCATTTGCCACATCATCTAAATTGTGGATATCCACAAAAGTGGTGGTGATGCCGTACTGGGGCAGGGTGTGCTCCATCAGGTTATAACTGCCACCGTAGATGGTTTTTTGCGCTACAATGTGGTCGCCATTTTGGGCAAGGCCTTGAATGGTATACGTAATGGCGGCGGCGCCAGAGGCCACAGACAATGCGGCAATGCCCCCTTCCAATGCGGCAATCCGCTTTTCAAAAACATCTTGGGTGGAGTTGGTCAAGCGACCATAAATATTGCCGGCATCGGTTAAATTAAACCGCGCCTCAGCATGAGCAGAGTCCCGAAAGACGTAACTGGTAGTTTGATAGATAGGAACCGCCCGGGCATCGGTGGCGGGATCTGGGGATTCTTGACCAACGTGCAGTTGGAGTGTTTCAAATTTGTAATTTCTCATAAATATCCATTCCTTTCAAGGGGTTGAATTGATTATACCATTTATATCCTACTAAGTCAATAGGTTAAGCGATGATTATAGGCGGGTTTACGACCGAATCCTCGTCCATTGCATCGTCTGCATCCCAGTCATATGTAAACTTCACCTCTGGGAACCAGTCCGACAGCGCCATAAGCCAGTCCACCACCACCCCTCTGCCACCGTCATGTTTTCCATTGACGGCAGAGCACCTACAACGCAAAGTGGTGGTAAGCGTAAAATGTGTACCCGTCTTGCGGTAAGTGAGAGAATGTGAGAAAATATTACAGACTATCATGCAGTGGCATGGACTATCAGATAGTCCATGCCACT
>JAWXUJ010000116.1:0-5095 GCA_044432765.1 Eubacteriales bacterium
ATCGGCATGGACAAATTGGCAAAATACACCGCAAACATCGCCTTCGCCGGCTTCACCGCCCCAAAAATCCTGTGGGTCAAGGAAGAAGAGCCAGAAAACTTTGCAAAAATTGCAAAAATCATGCTCCCCAAAGATTACATCGCCTATAAAATGTCCGGTACCTACTGTTGCGACTACTCCGATGGCGCCGGTATGCTACTGATGGATGTTGCCAACAAAAAATGGTCTCCCGAAATGTTGGAAATCTGTGGCATCACCGAAGCACAAATGCCAAAATTGTTCGAAAGCTACGAAGTCGTGGGCACTTTGCTCCCCGAGGTCGCCGCTGAATTGGGCCTGTCAACCGACGTGAAAATCTGTGCTGGCGCAGGTGACAACGCTGCTGCAGCCGTGGGCACTGGCACCGTGGAAGACGGCGCTTGCAACCTATCCGTCGGCACATCCGGCACCGTTTTCATTGCCAGCGACAAGTTCGCCCTGCCTGACAACAACGCAATCCACGCCTTCGCCCACGCAACCGGTGGCTACCATCTCATGGGTTGCATCCTGTCCGCCGCATCCTGCAACAAATGGTGGATGGAAGACATCCTGGATACCAAAGAATTCGCAAAAGAGCAAGAAAACTTCGTCCCATTGGGCACCAACGAGATCCTCTTCGCCCCATATCTCATGGGCGAACGCACCCCACACAACGACGCCAACGCCCGCGGCGCATTCATCAACCTGTCCATGAACACCACCCGCGGTCAAATGACTCAGGCCGTCATGGAAGGCGTGGCCTACGCCATGCGCGACTCCCTGGAAATCGCAAAATCTCTGGGCGTTGACATCAAATCCACCAAAATCTGCGGTGGCGGCGCAAAATCTCCCATCTGGAAGAAGATTATCGCCAACGTTTTGGGCATCCCTGTCAACTCCATCGAGACCGAAGAAGGCCCCGGCATGGGCGGCGCCATGTTGGCAGCCGTGGGCTGTGGACTGTACCCAACTGTGGAAGAAATGGCAAAAAAAGTTGTGAAAGTCGTGGAAACTGTGGAACCAACCCCTGAAATCGTTGAAAAATATAACGTCGGTTACGCCAAGTTCCAAAAGATTTACGGCGCACTGAAGAACGTCTAATGCGTGTTCTCGTCGACGCAGACGGTTGCCCGGTCATCGGCGTCACCGTGGATTTGTGCAAAAAACAGAGCATTTCTTGCATTTTACTCTGCGACACATCCCACTCCATGGAGAAATACGGAGTGGAAACCGTGGTGGTCTCCAAAGGCGCAGACAGCGTGGATTTCGCATTGGTCAATATGCTGAAAAAAGGGGACATCGTGGTCACACAAGACTACGGTTTGGCGGCTATGGCCATGGCGAAACAGGCCATTCCATTGAGTCAAGATGGCTTCGTCTACGATGAAACCAACATTGAAGCCCTCCTTTTGGTACGGCACACAGCGAAAAAAATCCGCAACGGAGGCGGTCGCCTGAAAGGCAACAAAAAAAGAATTCCACAGCAAGATGTTGACTTTAAAAGAAAATTGGCAGAATTACTATCATAGAAAAAGAGAACGCCTTCGGGCGTTCTCTTTTTTATATCCAATTATTTTCTCGATTATGACAGGTAAATAGGATAATTTGGGAGGTTTTGCTGATATCCAACAGCAATTTCAAAGCAGTTTCTCCCCGCTGGTCATCGAAAAATGCCAGGGCATCATCTAAAACCAAGGGCACACCATCCCCCAAAACAAGTTGATGAATCGCCAATCGGACTGCCAAGTAAAGCTGATCCAAGGTGCCACCACTTAAATGGAGAACCCCGCGATTGGGGATGGATTCTGCCTCCCGCACCTGCAACTTCATGGCCTTTCCGACAAAAATTGTGTCATATTTACCGTTGGTAATTTTGCTGAAGAATTCGCTTGCTGACTGGTTGAGCGCTGGTGAAAATCGGGTTTGAAGTTGGGCATTTGCCCGATCCAAAGCATCGGTTGCAAAGGAAAGTGCCTCATATTCCTGGGTCAACCGGGCGATACGACTATGCAAATCTTGCGCCCGATCCACAAGCGCCTGGAAATCGTCATAACCGGCAATCTGCCCATCCAACTTTGCCAATTTCTCCCGAGAAATCCGCAATTCCTCGTTGGACTGTGCCAAAGAAGCGGGAACCTGGTTGCCTGCCAACCTGACAATCGTGTCATATTGCCCTTGCGCGGCCTCCATTTCCCGTTGGGCAACCTCCAAATCCTGAAGCAAACGGACTGCTTCGAGGATGGTTTCACGCGCATTGGACAGATGAGAGACAGGCGAGAAGAAAGTCTCATATTGATGGGAAAAACTTTGATATTTCGCGTAAAAATCCTGGTTTTTCTCCTGGAATATTTGCATATCTGTGTTATGCTTTTCAAAATCATGTTCATAAACCAACCGTTTTTGCCAGTAAAATTGGTAATTTTCCTCTAATTCAGCCTGGGAAGCAACCCCAAATTGTTCAAAGATTGCTCTGATATCTTCCTTTCGCCGTATTTCTTCATCCTGCCAGTTCGCTTGGTTTTTCTTGGATTTTCCATATAAATAGAGGCAAACAACTCCACCGACTAGGGGGATTATGATGTAATAGGGTGAAAGGATGTATGCAAATACTGCCAGAGGAATTAAAAGTAAAACAGGCCAAAATTTAAAGTTTTTGGGGGTATCTACCGGATTTTTAAGATGAAAAAGTTGTGAACTGACGGATTGGAAACGGTGCTTCACCCCATCCGTGGATAACCCCTCAAACCCCATAGGACAGTCGGGTGGGGAGGGGGTTGCGGGCACGTTACCGTCCTGACTGGCCTGGGCAACCTCCAACTGGGCGCGCAGACGTTCCAGTGCAAAAAGAGAATCTTTATCTAGGAAATATGCCGTTTTAGTAGCAAGTTCAGACAGAATAGAAACTTTATCATTTAGTTTTACTTTTGCGTCTATTATTTGTTGAGATGCTTCCGATTTATGGTGTTTTTGCAAGAGCATATAATTTTCTTGCAAAATTTCCATCTCCTCTGCGACTGCCTCGCGCTCCGCATGAAGGCGGGAAAGTGAGTTGATGGAGGTTTCTACGTCAAAGAGCATGGACTCTGCCTGGGGCAATAGACCGGTTTTGTTATGCCGACGACGGTTCCGAAGTTCAACCAATTTTTTTCTGGTTTGAGAGTAGCTGACGTCCTCATCACCGGTGGTGACCAAGGCCATCAGGCGGGTTTCCAATGTGTCATCACTGCCGATGGCTAGGGTCTGTTGACCGATGAACCCGCTACGCTCGTAGGTGCCACGCTCCACACCCAACAAGGTAGTTCCGCAATTTTCACTGGTTAAAAATGGGACAATTTCTCCGGTTTGTGTGTAAAAAGCGGAGAAATCCTCCATTTGATTGCGTTTGCCAGAGGTGCGATGAAGGGTGATTTCTTGACCATTCCACAGTATTTCCATGGCACCTTCCATGGGTTTACCACCCCAAGGCCTATATTTTGTTTTGATGGGTAAGCTGTTTTTTGTGGCCCTTTGTGCCGTTTCCATGCCGTATAGCATGGTCAAAATGAAGGCGGTCCAGGTGGATTTTCCAAATTCATTGGGTGCATTGATGATGTTCAGACCGTCGTGAAACTCCAGTACAGCGCCATCTAGTTTGCCAAAAGTGGCAGTCATTTTCCGGATTATCACAGCTCATCCACCTCCCGCCCCTCCATCACAGCTAGACCAAATTTTGCAGCCATGGTGGTTAATTCAGGATAATCTGCAAGATTATTTTTCAATTCTTGCAAAAATAAACCTCTTAGGTTGTTTTCGCCGGCCTCGTTCCAAATGTCGGAGGGTCGCCTGGTGTGATCCAGAATGGTCAAACCACGCACCTGCTTCCCAAAGACCGCCTCCAGGCGTGGGACATCGAGGGCGGGGCACTGCCCTTCTAAAATCAGCCGTAGCATATGATTGGAATAATCTGAGTTCAAGCAATTTTCAATGGCAGAAAATAGGTCATTATCCACTAAAATATGTAAAATATCGTAGATAATTCCGGACAAAGGAGCAAAATTCATGGAACAGGAAGTTTGGGTGACTTCGCCCAAAAGCATACCTTTGGCGCCACATTCATCGAACCCGCGTCCCATGGTGCACCCGGAATAGGCCAGGGTAGTTCCGCCCACAGAAAGGGGGCGCGTGGCCTTGTGGATGTGACCCAATGCGACGTACTGAAGTTTAGAATTTGCAATATTTTCCTTGGAAATCGGGCTATATTCGCTATTTTTATTGTCAAAATCCCCGTGGAACAAACCGATGTTGATGCGGTTTTTCTCCAATTTTGGGAAGTTATTCATCAAACAGGGCGAGTTACTCGCAGTGAAGGCGGCGCCCCAAATTGTGGTATTTATTTCAGGAAAATCAAAGGAACTTACACGATTTTCCTTAAAAATAAAAACATTTCTGCCAAAATCATAGGTCGCATAGGGACTGGAGGTGCTATAAAAATCGTGGTTGCCAGGTGCGATGCAAATGGGGCAGTTGCAGGAGGTGAAGATTTTCGTTAAAAACTCCAAAGTTTCTGGATAAATTTTGGCATTATCAAACAAATCTCCGGCAATTAATACTAAATCGTACCCATCAGAATTGGCGATATCAACGATTTGTTTTATCGTTTCGCGTTGCAGTTGACGGCATTCCACGGCCTCTTTGTGGCCGGAACCGTGGAATTTGGAGTCCAAATGAAAATCGGCGCAGTGGATGATTTTAGCCACAGATGTCCACCCTTTCCACAGCCACGGTTTTTCCGGAGGCTACGTCCACGGTGAACAGGACGGCCTCCAATTTGCACACGCCCTCAGCGGGCTCGAAGCGGGAGGTCAAATCGCCGCGGAATGTTGCGATGGATTGGGCGGGTTTCACCCCCAAAATGGACTGGGCGGGGCCGGTCATGCCCAGGTCGGTGACGTAGCCGGTGCCTTTTGGCAAAATTTGGCAGTCGGCGGTGGGGACGTGGGTGTGGGTGCCCCAAACGGCGGAGACTTTGCCGTCTAGCATATAGGCCATTGCCAACTTTTCGGACGTGGCTTCACAGTGAAAATCCATGAAAACCAGG
>JAWXUJ010000117.1:0-5076 GCA_044432765.1 Eubacteriales bacterium
ACGGCTTTGGTTCGCCCGAAGGGCGGTAGCTGCGCAAGCAGCGGGCTGACAACGTCAGCAACCAAAAAGTATAACTTTTGACAATAGGCCGTCAGGCCGTTAGGGCGAAGCCCTGTTGGTGTAAGCCAACATTGTCAAAGTTACACGGCTTTGGTTCGCCCACAGGGCGGTAGCTGCGCAAGCAGCGGGCTGACAACGTCAGCAACCAAAAAGTATAGTTTGTTGTAAGCCCCTCGCCGGAGGGGCGCAGCGTGCCGTGCCCGCGGGCGATTGGTGAATCGCCTCTACAAGATGTTGCCCATTGAATAATAACAACGGAGGATTCCTCTTGGAACGTAAGATTATCACGCCAGAACAACTGGCTTCTCAAAAGAACTTCACCCAACTGACCCGCCAGTATTGGCAGGAGATGGGTCATCAGCCCACGGCATTTGTGGATACCTATGGATGTCAGCAGAATGAAAACGACTCCGAGCGCATCCGCGGGATGTTGGAGGAGGCGGGCTATACCATGGTGGGTGGTCCTGACCGCGCGGACGTTGTGGTGTTCAACACCTGTGCCATCCGAGAAAACGCGGAAAAGCGGGTCTATGGCGACGTGGGCGAGTTGTCTCACACCAAAAAAGCCTACCCCAACCAGAAGATATTTTTGTGTGGATGTATGATGGGTCAGCCCCACATTGTGGAAAAAATCAAAAAAAGTTACCGCACGGTGGACGGTGTGTTCTCCACCCACCATCTGTGGCGGTTTCCATCCCTACTATATAAAGTGCTGAGCACCGGGGAGCGGGTCTTCTCCGTCCAAGACGAGGAAGGCTCCATTGTGGAGGGTTTGCCCATCCGCAGAGAGGGCAACCTGAAGGCCTGGGTGTCCATTATGTTTGGGTGCAACAACTACTGTACCTATTGCATCGTCCCCTACGTCCGGGGCAGAGAGCGGAGCCGTCTGCCGGAGGACATCATCGCCGAGGTGAAAGACCTGATTGCCCAGGGCTACAAGGACATCACCCTGCTGGGACAAAACGTCAACTCTTACGGTAAGGATTTGGAAAATTTCATAGATTTCTCCGACCTGTTGGAGACATTGGCCCAACTGGATGGAGAATTTCTCCTCCGGTTTATGACCAGCCATCCCAAGGATGCCACTATCAAGCTATTCGACGTCATGGCGAAATATCCCAAAATCGCAAAACAACTCCACCTGCCTGTCCAATCGGGCAACGACCGGGTTCTGAATGCCATGAACCGTCGGTACACCAGAGAATCCTATTTAGAACTGGTGAACTACGCCAAAAAAGTCATGCCCGATGTGGTTATGACCAGTGATATTATCGTCGGTTTCCCCGGTGAAACCGAGGCCGAGTTTGAAGATACATTGTCCATGATTGAACAGGTGGAATACGACGCACTGTTCACCTTCATCTTCTCTCCCCGGAAAGGCACCCCCGCCGCCGAACTGCCAGACCCCTTCTCCAAAGAGGAGAAAAGTCGTTGGTTTGACCGGCTTTTGGTGTCCCAAAATAACATTTCTCAAAAATTACACGGTTCCTACGAGGGCAAAACCGTCACCGTCCTGGTGGACGGTAAGGATGGCGACCAGTTGACCGCCCGCACCGAAGGCGGTAGACTGGTGCGACTGGCAGGGGACGACTCCCTCATTGGTCAGTTCACCAAAGTCACTATCACAGGCCATACCACTTGGTCACTTGTGAGTGAGGAGTGAGGAATTAGGAGTTATCGCCTGCGGGCGGGATTCCAACTCGTAACCGTTCCGCAAACTCCTAAATCCTAACTACTAAAACCGGAGGTTTTCCAATGGCAGAATTAACGCCAATGATGCAACAATATTTTGATATCAAAGAACAAAATCCGGATTGCATTTTGTTCTTCCGTCTGGGGGACTTCTATGAGATGTTCGCCGACGATGCCCGCGCTGCCGCCGAGGAACTGGATTTAACCCTGACCAGTCGAGACAAGGCCAAGGCCAAGGACGACCCCACCCGGATTCCCATGTGTGGCATTCCATACCATGCCAGTGAGAACTACATCGCCCGCCTGGTTGCCAAGGGCTACAAGGTCGCCATCTGTGAGCAGGTGGAAAACCCCGCCGAAGCCAAAGGCCTGGTGAAGCGGGACATTGTCCGCATCATCACCCCCGGTACCATCACCGAATCCTCTATGTTGGAGGAAGGGAAAAACAACTACTTCGCCAGTGTCTACGCCGTCCAGGGCACCTGGGGGCTTTGCTTCGCCGATGTGTCCACCGGTGGCTTTTTCGCCACCACAGTAGGCGGGTTGGACTGTAAACAGGAGGTTTTGAGCCAGATTGGCAAGTTCGCCCCGGCGGAAATTCTCCTGGGCGGGGAACTTCTGGAGGATGGCGACTTCCTCCGGGAACTGAAAGACCAATTCGGCATCTGCATCTCCCAAGGGGATGAGGTGGATTTTGCATATTTAACCACAAAAGAGACGGTGGAAACCCACTTTTCTGCCACTTTGGACAACCTTTCTCTGGAGGGCTTGCCTGCTGTCGTCCAGGCGGCGGGGGGACTGCTTGCCACCCTATACCGGGTGCAAAAGTCCAAATTGACACACATTCGCACCTTAGAGTTCTACCACGTGGGCACCTTTATGGAGGTGGATTTGACCGCCAGACGAAATCTGGAGTTGACCCACACCCTGCGAAACAAAGAGCGCCGGGGCAGTCTTCTCTGGGTCATGGATAAGACGAAAACCCCCATGGGCAGTCGCCTCATCCGTTCTTGGTTGGAAAAACCACTGCTGAACCCCAAGCTGATTGAAAAGCGACTGGACAGCGTGGCAGAACTGGTGGGCAGAACGGTGGAACGTTCCGAACTGGTGCTTCAACTGAAAGAAATCGGGGATTTGGAGCGTACTATGACCCGTATCGTGGGCGGTTCTGCCAATGGGCGGGACTTGGTTGCACTGGCCTCCGGTTGCCAGAATTTGGCCACCATCCAAGAGGCGCTAGGGCAGTTCCAATCCTCTATGCTGGCGACCATCGCCGGGCAAATCGACACCCTGGAGGACATGACCGCCGCCATCAACCAGGCCATGGTGGACGAGCCACCTTTCACCGTCCGCGAAGGTGGGCTGATTCGCCTGGGCTACAGCGAAGAGGTGGACAAACTGCGGGACGTGATGAACGGTGGCACCGACACCCTTGCCGCCATCGAGGCCGCAGAAAAGGAAAAAACCGGCATTAAAACCATGAAAGTGGGCTACAACCGAGTCTTTGGCTATTTCATCGAAGTGTCCAAAGGTGCCGTCTCCCAAGTGCCGGACACCTACATCCGCAAGCAGACCTTGACCAACGCGGAGCGGTACATCACCCCGGAACTGAAGGATTTGGAACATACCATCCTAACGGCAAAAGACCGGATTGCCACCTTGGAATATCAGCTGTTCGACCAACTGCGCCAATGGGTGGCAGGGCAGGTGGAGCGGGTGCAACAGACCGCCAGCGCCATTGCCTGCGCCGACGTCCTCTGCAACTTGGCAGAGCTGGCGGTGAAGGAGGGCTATTGCCGTCCCCACGTGGACTTGACCAGTGAAATTTTCATTGAAGACGGTCGCCATCCCGTGGTGGAGCGGGTGCTAAAAAACGAACTTTTTGTGCCGAATAACACTACAATCGGTGGTACATACGGCAATATCGCCATTATTACAGGGCCAAATATGGCGGGCAAATCCACCTATATGCGCCAGGTTGCGCTCATCACCCTCATGGCGCAAATGGGCAGTTTTGTCCCGGCGAAATCCGCCAGAATCGGCGTGGTGGACAGACTGTTCACCCGCATCGGCGCGTCGGACGACCTGGCGGCAGGCCAGTCCACCTTTATGGTGGAAATGACCGAAGTTGCCCATATTTTACGTCACGCCACCAGTCGCTCCCTCCTGATTTTGGACGAGGTAGGCCGGGGAACTTCCACCTTTGACGGCATGGCAATCGCCAAGGCTGTGGTGGAACACATCGCCAAAAAAGTGGGGGCAAAAACACTGTTTGCCACCCACTACCACGAACTGACCGCCATGGAAAATGAACATTCTACCGTGAAAAACTACAATATTTCCGTGAAAAAACGGAATGGCACGGTGGTTTTCCTTCGGAAAATTGTCCACGGCGGGGCAGACGACTCCTTTGGAGTGGACGTTGCAAAACTGGCGGGACTGCCCAAGACTGTCATCACCCGGGCGGGGCAGATTCTCAAAGAATTGGAGTCTGGACAGCCCAAAATCGTTCAGGTAGCACCGGAATCCGACCAGATGTTCATGGGCAACCCAGTGGACGATGCCATCCGTCAAAAACTGGAACAAATGTCCATCGACACCATGTCCCCCATCGAGGCTATGAACTTTTTGTATCAGTTGAAGCAGATGCTTTAATTAATTAGGAATTTGGGATGAGGAGTGAGGAATTTTCTGAGTGCCTAATTCCTAATCCCTAATTCCTAACTCCTAATTATAAAACTGGAGGTTTTCGAAATGGCTGGAACCAAATCTCACGGCTCCATCGGGGTGCAAATCACCCGGGGGGAGCTGATTGGCGGGCTGATTTACCTGCCCTTTTATCTCTATTTGACGCCCCTGTTTGTTCAATTTTTAATGGAGACCTTCGGCTTTGCCGTCACCGATGCCAGTCTGAACGTCTGGGTTTTCATGGTGAACTTTTTGGCCATCGCCATTATTTTTCGCCATTTTCTCATCGCCTCTATCTCCAGCATCGGCGGGCACTTTTGGGACTTTTTGCAATCCATAGTCCTGGGTTTTTCCTTTTATTTCGCCTTAAATTGGGTGTTATCCCTGATTTTGGTCACCACCAACCTCTACACCGAATCGGCCAATAACGAAGCGGTTTTCACCTTGGCGGGGGACAACTACGTCATGGTTGTGGTCTGCGCCGTCCTGCTTGCGCCTCTGGTGGAGGAGGTCATCTTCCGGGGGATGTTCTTCGGACTGATGCACACCAAAAGCCGGATTTTGGCCTACGTTGGTTCCACCTTATTATTTGCCGCCCTTCACGTGTGGCAGTTCGTGGGCGCTGTGGGTTGGGGG
>JAWXUJ010000118.1:0-5040 GCA_044432765.1 Eubacteriales bacterium
CAATTTTGCATATGCAAAATTGCCTATTTTATGTAAGATTCAAAAAAGGTGGTGACTTTATGGCGAAAAAACTGGGCAAGCGTCTGGTGCAGATGTTGGTGATGCTATTTGGCATCACCCTGATTAGCTATCTTCTGCTCTACCTGTCCCCTGGTGACCCGGTGCGCGCCATGTTCACCGCCAGTGGCACCATTCCCTCGGAGGAAATCATCCAGGCCATGCGGGAGGAAATGGGGCTGAATCAGCCCTTTTTTATCCAATACGGCAACTGGCTTTTGGACTGCCTCCGGGGCGACTTTGGCACCTCCATCTCCATGGGTGCGCCGGTGGCGGACCTGCTTTTGGTGCGTCTTTGGCCCACCCTCCAGTTGGCAGGGCTATCCCTGGGCATGATGGTGGCACTGGCTGTGCCCACCGGGATTCTCTGCGCCCTCCATCAAAACAAACTGGTGGACAACATCCTTCGCAGTGGCACCTTTGTGGCCATCTCCATGCCCAACTTTTGGGTAGGTCTGCTTCTTCTCTACCTGGTGGCCATGAAGCTAAAATGGCTCCCGGTCATGTCCTCCTCTGGGGACTTTACCGGAATGATTCTCCCCGCACTGACCCTTGCCATCGCCATGTCCGGCAAGTATGCCCGCCAAGTCCGTACCGCCATTTTGGAGGAGCTGAACCGGGACTACATCGTTGGTGCTCGAAGCCGCGGGCTTTCCAATACGGTCATTTTATGGAAACACATCCTACCTAACGCCATGCTCCCCCTGGTCACCTTGTTGGGGCTGTCCATGGGCTCTCTTTTGGGCGGTACGGCGGTGGTGGAAGTGATTTTCTCCTACCCCGCTCTTGGCAGTTTGGCGCTGTCCGCCATCTCCTCCATGGACTACGCTTTGATTCAGGGTTACGTCCTCTGGGTGGCTCTCGTTTACATGGTGGTCAACCTGATTGTAGACATCTCCTACAGCCGTCTGGACCCTCGACTGAAAGGGGGAAAGCAGCCATGATGCAACACACCAAATGGTACCACAACAAGCCTTTGATTTGCTACGGTCTTTTGGCCTTGACCGTGATTTTGGTGGCGGTTTTCGCCCCCATTTTGGCAACCCACGACCCCAACTCTGCCGTGTTCCAAGAGGCCTTGCAAGCCCCTTCCACCGACCACTGGTTCGGCACCGATAAAATGGGGCGAGACCTGTTCTCCCGGGTGCTCTACGGCGCCCGCACCTCCCTATCCTCCACCCTACTTCTGGTGGCGATCATCTTCACCGTGGGTGGCACACTGGGCATGGTAGCTGGCTACGTCAGTGGCATCACCGACACCATCATCATGCGTATTGCCGACATTATGGTATCCTTTCCCGGCATGGCCCTTGCCATCGCTATGGCGGGGATAATGGGCCCCAGCATCACCAATGCCATCATCGCCATCACCATGATCAGCTGGAGCAAATACGCCCGGCTGTCCCGGAGCTTGGTGCTGAAAATCAAAAACGAACCCTATATGGCTGCCGCCCAGGTTTCGGGTAGCTCCACAATCCAGATTTTGCGGCGGTACGTCCTCCCTGCCCTGTTGCCCACCTTGGTCATCACCGCCGCCGCAGATGTGGGGGGTATGATGTTGGAACTGGCAGCCTTCTCCTTCTTGGGCTTGGGCGCCCAGGCAGGCTCCATCGAGTGGGGCTATATGCTCAATGAAGGGCGTACCTATTTGGTGGCCTGCCCCTGGTTGATGCTATTCCCCGGCCTTGCCATTTTTATCACTGTGTCCGTGTTCAATCTCCTGGGCGACGCTCTGCGCCAGAGCTTGGACATCACAAAACCACCCAAAAAACGCCCCACCTTCCGGTGGAGACGATAACCATCCAGGAGGTTCTATGCTACATTTTTCCAATCTATCTGTGGCCTACCACAACCATCCCCGCGCCCTCATAGACCTGAACCTCCACATCCAAAAGGGGGAGATTGTCTCCCTGGTTGGGGAAAGTGGCAGTGGAAAAACCACCGTACTCCGCGCCGCCATGGGCTTATTGCCCCCCTGTGGAACCATCACCGGTGGTGCCATCACCTTGGACGGTGCCCCTCTGCTGGACTTGTCAGAACAGGCCAGGAACCGCCTTCGAGGCACCGATTTGTCCATGATATTCCAGGACACCGGTGCCATGCTCAACCCCATCCGCACTGTCGGCAGTCAATTTGTGGAGTACATCCGCGCTCACCGGAAAATGCCCCGTCAAGAGTCCTGGGATTTGGCCTGCGAAATGCTATCCAAAATGGGACTGACCCGCAGTGAACAGGTCATGCAGTCCATCCCCTCCCAACTTTCCGGTGGGATGCGCCAACGGGTAGGCATTGCCATGGCTATGACCTTTCAACCCAAAGTTTTACTGGCAGACGAGCCAACCTCTGCCTTGGATGTGACCACCCAGGCGCAAATCGTCCACCAAATGGGTGCCCTCCGAGACCAGTTTGGCACAACCATGGTGCTATCTACCCACAACTTGGGAGTAGCCGCCTATATCTCCGATCGGATTGTGGTGATGAAGGGCGGTCAAGTGGTGGAGATGGGTCCCACCGACCAACTGATGGGCAGTCCCCAGACAGCCTACACCAGAGATTTGCTTCACTCCATCCCGGTTTTGGGAGGGAAATCCTATGTGTAACATCGTCTTAGAAGCCAAAGGGCTGACCAAGATTTACCACCAGGGAAAGCACCCTGTCGTGGCCTGTCAGGACATCGACTTCAAACTGAAACAGGGAGAAACCCTGGGCATCGTTGGGGAGAGCGGTTGCGGAAAAACCACCCTGCTCCATATGCTGGCAAGGCTCCTTCCGCCCACCAGTGGGCAAGTTCTCCTAAACGGTCAGGACATCTCCCAACTGAAGGGCAAGGCCCTGCGCCAAGTCCGTCAGGACTTCCAGATGGTCTTTCAGTCCTCTGCCTTTTTCAGTCGCCACTCTGTACTGGACATCATTGGCGAGCCCATTTCCAACTACGAAACCCTGTCCAAAGACCAACTGCGCCAACGAGTGGTTGAACTATTGGAAACCGTTGGTCTTCCCGCCCAGTATGTGGAGCGGTACCCCCATGCCATGAGTGGCGGTCAACGCCAGCGCCTTGCCATCGCCCGGGCATTGGCTGTAAACCCCGCCGTCCTCCTCTGCGATGAGGCCACTTCCGCACTGGACGTCTCCGTCCAACACAACATCATCACCATGCTCACCAACATCCAAAAACAGGGGAATTTGTCCATGGTTTTCGTCTGCCACGACCTGGCCTTGGTCAGCGTTATGTCCCACCGAATGATGATTCTCTACCTGGGCACTGTGGTGGAGGTATTGCCCAGTAGCGACTTGGCTCACGGGGCAAAGCACCCCTACACCAAAACCCTGTTGGCCTCCATGCTCACCCCCCAGACCAATCGGCAAACCAATGCCATCGTACCCTTGGAAGAAGATTCCTCTGCACCAGAGGGATGTCCTTTCCACCCCCGCTGTCCCCATGCCACATCTCTCTGCAAAGCCGAAAAACCACGCCTCCGCGCCCTGGAAGAAGGCCATCAGGTGGCCTGCCATCACCAATAGTTGGACAGCCATCTTGCCAAATGTTGAAAATTGGTGTACAATATACCTAATGGTTTTACCGATTTACTGAAAGGTGGATTTTTATGTTGAAAGTTGTCATTGTGGGCGGTGTGGCTGGTGGGGCTTCGGCGGCGGCGCGCCTTCGCCGGTTGGACGAAACTGCCCAAATCACCGTATTTGAACGCTCTGGCTATGTGTCCTATGCAAACTGCGGGTTGCCCTATTTCATCGGCGGTGTCATCACCGACGAAAGCGCCCTGACCCTCCAAACACCGGAGAGCTTCCGAGGACGGTTCCAAGTAGACATCAAAGTCAAGCACAACGTGCTGTCTATCTCTCCGGAACGCAAAACCGTCACCGTAGAAAATCTGGCCACCGGGGAAGTCTTCCAAGAACCCTATGACAAGCTGATTCTCTCCCCCGGTGCCAAGCCCACACTACCTCCAGTGTCGGGGCTGAACTTGCCCCATGTGTTCACCCTCCGCACGGTGGAGGACACCATGGCCATCCACAATTATGTGAAAAAAAGCCAACCAAAATCCGTGATTCTGGCGGGCGGTGGCTTTATCGGTGTGGAATTGGCTGAAAATCTTCGAGATTTGGGGCTGGAAGTCACCATGGTGCAACGTCCCAAACAGTTGATGAACCCATTGGATTTGGAAATGGCCTCCTTTGTCCATGCCAAAGTCCGGAGCCACGGCATCCAACTTGTGTTGGGTGTTGGGGTCCAGGAAATCACGGAAACCGGTGCCACCTTAGCCAATGGCGACCGTCTGTCCGCTGATATGGTGGTTCTTGCCATCGGTGTCACACCCGACACCCAACTTGCCAAGGACGCAGGCCTGACTTTGGGCATCCGGGGTAGCATTGTGGTGGATGACCACATGGTCACCTCCGACCCAGACATCTACGCCGTCGGCGATGCCGTCCAGGTGAAACACTACGTCACCGAAGCCGATGCCCTCATCTCCCTAGCCGGCCCCGCCAACAAGCAGGGACGGATTGCCGCCGACAATATCTGTGGCATCCCCGCCACCTTCAAAGGCTCCATGGGCTCCTCTGTGCTGAAAATCTTCGACATGACCATGGCAACCACCGGCATCAACGAAAAAACCGCCCTCCAGCTGGGGCTGAACGTGGACAAAGTCTACCTGGCTCCTGCCAACCATGCCGGCTACTACCCCGGTGGTCAAGCCATGACCATGAAAGTCCTCTTTGAGAAAGAAATCTACAAACTATTGGGCGCTCAAATCGTGGGCTATGACGGTGTGGACAAGCGGATTGACGTATTGGCAACTGCCATTTTCGCCGGAATGTCCGCCCTGGAGTTGAAGGACTTGGATCTGTCCTATGCACCGCCCTACTCCTCTGCCAAAGACCCAGTCAACCTGGCGGGCTTTATGATTGAGAACATTGCCGCCGGCAATTTGCACCAATTCTTCTTGCCAGAAATGGATAATC
>JAWXUJ010000119.1:0-5025 GCA_044432765.1 Eubacteriales bacterium
CTCCTAGACGAGCCAACCGCCAACCTGGACTTCGGCAACCAACACCGGATTTTGCAACTGCTCCGGAACTTGACCCGCCAGGGCTACACCGTCCTCCTTTCCTCCCACGACCCCAACCAAACCCTCCAATATGGCGATGTTGCGGTGGTTTTGGAGGGCAAACAGGTGACGGTAAAGGGGCAACCTGCCCAGGTACTCACCGCGCCGGTGTTATCCTCTATCTATCACCTGCCTATCACAATTCAAGATGGATATTGCGCTGTGGAGGTGGAATTATGAAACGACACATCTTCCTAACCGGCCTTCGTGGCGTGGGGAAATCCACGGTTTTGACCAAAGTTTTGGGAAAATTTCAGGGCAAAATCGGCGGATTTCAAACGATTTGGCGAGAAAATTCCCTGTATCTCATGGATTTCGGCGAAAAAAACGTGACTGCAGACCGCCTGGTAGCCGGGCGATCCGACTTGGTACGGTGGCGGGACAGTCAAAAATTCGACCACATCGCACCCCAGTTGCTCACAGAATCTGATGTTATTGTCATGGACGAGCTGGGCTTTTTCGAGGGGAACAGCCCTCGATTTCAACAGTGGGTGTTCCAATGTTTAGATGGGGAAACTCCAGTAATTGGGGTGATAAAGCCACAACATACCGATTTTTTAGATAAAATACGCAACCATCCCCAAGTGGAGGTCATCTGGGTGACAGAGACCAACCGGCGGGGGTTGGGAGAGGAGCAAATATGGGCAAAATGTATCAATGGCACCCAGAAATGATTCGGTTCATGAACGACAGCGCCCACTACACCAGAGCCTATGAAAAAATGGCCGAGGCCATCGCGCCCTACTTGTTGGCAGGTGGCACCGTCTGCGATGCCGGGTGCGGTTTGGGACATTTGGGTCTGGCATTGAGCCACAAGGGCTTCGCCGTCACAGCCGTGGACATCTCCGACCGCGCTACGGCGGGTTTGAAAAATACAAAATATTTTACCGTTGAAAACCGGGATATTTTCTCGGCTTTACCGGAAAAATCATATGATTCCATGGTGTTCTGTATGTTTGGCAGTGGGGACGAAATTCTGGAAATCGCCCAGAAACAGTGCCGTGGCACCGTGGTCGTCCTCCGTCGCCACCGGCGAGAATCTCGCTTTTCACTGGAAAGCCACAAGGCCGGGTGCCATTCTTTCCTGAATCTGGCAGAAGAACTGGACAGCCGGGGCATTCAATACGACCAATTTTCCCTGTCCCTGGAGATGGGTCAGCCCTTGAAAAGCGACGAAGATGCAGTTAAATTTTTCCAAACCTACAGCCGAGACGACCATCCAGAATCCATCACATTTTCCAAAATATCCCACCGCCTACAGCCGGAATCATCGGGGAAATTCAAATGGTATCTACCGGTTGAAAATCAGTTTGGTGTTTTAATTTTTCATATTTAATGTATACTTTTTGGCTGCTGACGTTGTCAGCCCGCTGCTTGCGCAGCTATCGCCCTTGGGGCGAACCAAAGCCGTGTAACTTTTGACAATGTTGCCCTAACGGCCTATTGTCAAAAGTTATAAAAGCGATGAAATGTAAAAATTTCATCGTTTTTTTATATGGAAATGTTCCTTGTTTTACTAGCGGGAATTTGGGCTGAAATCCGCCGGATTGTCACATATTAAGAGAGGCGAAAAAATAAAACAGGAGGAAGGGTGGAATTGATGCGAAAAAAAGCGATGGCACTTTGCATGGTGTTGCTCCTTTGGAGCAGTACGGTGGCGGTGGCGGCGGCGGTGCCGGAGACCTTAATCCCGGTGGGGAAAACCGTGGGCATTTCCCTGGAAACAGATGGCGTGGTGGTGGTGGGATTCGATGAAAACGGCTCCACAGCCAAGGATGCCGGGGTGAAGAAAGGGGACATCATCACAGAAATCAACGGCCAGACGGTGGACAGCGCCCAAGGGCTACAGTCCGCAATTTTGGCAGAAGATACGGTGGAAGTCACCTTGATGCGGGGCGACGACGATGTGGAAATCCATGTGGCAAACGGTGGTGAAAAGTTGGGAATTCAGGTACGAGAGGGGATTTCTGGCATTGGAACCGTCACATTTTATGACCCTGCAACGGACACCTACGGCGCGTTGGGACACGGCGTCAACGAGCCGGATGCCCGGATTTTACTGCCTCTGGACAGTGGGGAATTGTGCCCCTCCAAGGTGGTGGATGTGGAACAGGGCACGGCAGGTCGGGCGGGCTTGCTCCGTGGCGCCTTTGAAACCAACAAAATTTTGGGCACCGTAGAGCAGAACACCGACCACGGCATTTTTGGTCAGGGAGCCTATGAATTGGCAACCAGACAGGCCGTTCCGGTGGCGGAATTTGAGGAAGTAACGGCGGGCAACGCCACCATTTTGTCCAACGTGGATGGGGAAACCGTGGTGGAATACCAGGTGAAAATCCTGCAAACAGCAGACCAACCCAAGGAAAACGGTAGGGACATGGTGGTGGAAATCACCGACCCCCGCCTGCTGAACATCACCGGTGGCATCGTCCAGGGAATGTCGGGCAGTCCCATTTTACAAAACGGCAAACTGATCGGCGCAGTGACCCATGTGTTCGTCAATGACCCCCATATGGGGTATGGGATTTATATTGGCAACATGATTGAAACAGTCGCAGAAACAAATAGTTAAAATAGGAAAAACAGGAAAAAGATTGGTCTTTTTCCTGTTTTTTGTATTAAAAAATAAAATATTAAGATTTAGACTTTTTAAGTTTTCCTGACTTATCTGGTTTTCAGGACGGCTTCGATGGCGTCCATTTCGGGGACACCGGAGATGCCACCCAGGTTTTCGGTGGACAGGCTGGCGGTGACGCAGGCACGGTCAGCGATGGCCTTCAGTTGGTCAAAGGTCAAGTCCTCTGGCTTTTTGCCGGTTTCCAGAATGCCCCATGTGGCGGTACCGCCGAAAATGTCGCCGGCGCCAGTGGTGTCCACAGGAGTGATGTCGGTGTGACCGGGGACGGTTCCGGTGGCGTGTTGGTTGGCGAAGTGGCAACCATCTCTGCCCAGGGTGACGAAGACCAGCTTGACGCCGAATTTCTCACGAAGGATTTTCGCACCTTCTTCTGGGGTGGTGTCGAAGAGGAATTCCACTTCGTTGTCAGAGATTTTCACCACGTCCGCACGGCGGAAGCCCCATTCCATTTGGGCTTTGCAGTCTTCCAAATCAGCCCACAGAGGTTCCCGCAGGTTGGGGTCGAAGGTGATCATGGCACCGGCGGCCTTGGCAGTTTCCACCACTTTATAGTGGGTGGAGCGAGCGGGCTCTTGGGTCATGCAGACGGTGCCGAAGTGGAGCACCTTGGTTTGGGACAGCAAGTCCATGTTGATGTCCTCCAGGGACAGCAGGGTGTCTGCCCCTGGCTTTCTGGCGAAGGAAAATTCCCGCTCGCCATTGGCGTCCCGGGTGACGAAGGCCAGGGTGGTGAAGGCATCGTCGGTGACGTTGACGTTGGTGGCATCGATATTGCCGGCCTTGATGGTCTCCACCAGTTGGCGACCCAGGGCATCGTTACCAACTTTGGAAACCAAAGCGGTTTTCTTGCCGAATTTGGCAAGAGGTGCCAAAAAGTTTGCCACAGAGCCACCTGGATGGGCAGCCATGACAGGGTAGCCATCATCTTGGAGACGGTCTACGGTAAAGTCGATTAAAAGTTCGCCGATTGCGATTGCGTCTAACATTTAAGTTTCCTCCTAAATATATTTTATGAAAAATATTATACACTATTTTTGTGAAAATGGAAATACTTTTTTCAAATTCCTTGAAATTGCCATAAAAAAATTACAATATGATGTTGGAAAATTCATAGATTGGTGGTATAATGGAGGTAATCTTTCAAAAGAAACACATCTCGGAGGTGCTTTATGTTAAAAAAATGGATTGCAATATGCCTGAGCGTGGTGATGATAGCCAGTATGGCAATGACTGCCACGGCATCTGATTATTCGGATTTGGATGGACACTGGGCAGAGGAATATCTGTTGGAATTGGCCGACTTAGGCTATTTGACCGGCTATACCGATGGCACTATGCAGCCAGATGGTAATATTACCACCACAGAGGCCTTGGTTCTGTTGTCCCGCCTTTACAACCCACCGGATGCCGTTCTGGAGGAAATCAGCAACGACTACGGCGCAACTGTGGCTGGCATTTTGGAGCCATCCCTGTCCTGGGCTTATGATGAAGTGGAAATCTGCCTGGCGGCGGGCATTGTGTCCAGCTCCGAGCTGTCTGGCCTGCCCATGACTTCCGCTTTGGAGAAGGAACTGCTGTCCGTCCTCCTGATTCGCACCATGCAACGAGTGGACGATGCCAAGTCCAACGGAACCATCATGACCTTTAACGACACCGATGACATCACCACCGCCTATCAGCCCTATGTGGCAGAGTTGGTGGAGTTGGGCATCATCAACGGCGACAACAACAACAACTTCGACCCCCACTCCTCCGTCACCCGGGCGGTGGTTGCCACCATGATGGTGCGGGCTTTGGACGTGTTGGACGACGATGACATCACCTTGGAAATTCCAGGTTATGAAGGCTATCGCCAAATTGAAGGCCTGGTGGAAGAAGCCGGGGAAACGGACTACACCTTCCAACTCCGGGACGTCACCGGAACGCTCTATGAAATTCGCTACGACGACGAGACCGTCATCACCGAGGGTGGCGACGAAGTGGAGATGGACGAGGACTTGGTGGGGGAATACGCCACCGTTGCCTTTGTCAGCACCGGTGTCAGCACCATCACCATTGAGGACAACAGCTACACGGAATATTGGATTCAAGGTATGCTCTCCAGCTTCTCCCCCAGTGGCAGTGGCTACACCATGTATATCAAAAATCTGGAAACCTCCTCTTCTAGTCAATGGATTGGCACCAACACCATGACCATGACCAAAAATGGGGAGTCCGCCTCCACCTTGTCCAGTGGCTACTTCGTCACCGCCTTGGTGGACAGCAGTGGCGTGGTGCAGGTGGATGCC
>JAWXUJ010000120.1:0-5016 GCA_044432765.1 Eubacteriales bacterium
ACGACGCTTTGCAGAACGATTTACTTTGAAACCTTCTGCGAAGGCGTAGGGAATTCGGCAGCTCTACGGAAAAACCCAACCACAACGTGGTTGGGTTTTTTGTCCGTTTATATGGCGTTGCGATCTTTTTCAATCAGTCGTTTTAGAGCTTCCACTGCCACCAATACGGCGGAGGAGGTGTCTTCGTTCATGTGTTGATCCAATCCTGCCAACTCTCGTTCTTGGTTCCAGACCACGTGGAAGCAGGAGCCACAGCGACAGCCCAGGGCATCTGCCACCACAAACATGGCGGCGGATTCCATCTCGCTGGCCTTGACACCCAGCCGTTTCCAGGCCTCCCATTTTTCCAGTAATGCACTGGCGATGGGCATTTTGTGGGGCGAATGTTGCCCATAGAAGGAGTCCTTGCACTGCACCACACCGACGTGGTGCTTGTAGGAAAGGGCGGTGGCGGCCTCCACCAAGGCGGTGGTCACCTGGAAATTTGCCACGGCGGGGTATTCCAATGGGGCATACTCCTGGCTGGTGTGCTCATAGCGAATGGCGCCGGTGGCGATGACCACATCTCCCGACTCCACCTCCAGAGCAATGCCTCCGCAGGTGCCAACTCGCAAAAAGGTGTCGGTGCCCACGTTGTGGAGTTCCTCCATGGCGATGGCGGCAGAGGGGCCACCGATGCCGGTGGAACAGACGGTGACGGTCTCCCCCAACAGGGTGCCGGTGTAGACGGTGTACTCCCGGTTTTGGCTGACCAGGACAGGATTGTCAAAGTGAGTGGCAATTTTTGCGCATCGTCCAGGGTCTCCGGGCAGGATGCAGTACCGTCCTACGTCCCCAGGGACGCATTGAATGTGGTATTGTTTTTCCAGTTCTTGCATAGAATAACCTCCATCAGTCCTCGTCGGTAATTTCCATCACATTGATGCCCAAACGTTCATCTTCTTCGGCTTGGCGGGCTTTTTCCTCTACCAATTTGGCAGCTTCTTCTTGTTCTTCCTGTTCCACGCGTTCCATGTCCACAATGTTTTGTTTGAACTTGGCGATGGAGCTTTTGGCGGCAAAAAACAGAATGACCAGAGCCACTGCAGAGAAAATGACACAGGCGGCAATCACGGCGTAAAACTCACCGCCGGTCACTCCATCTGTCAGGGAGTTGGTGATCATGGAGTAGACCAGATACAGCAAATAGGCGGCGCAAACCACGCGCAAAATGCCAGAGCGTTTTTCCCGTTCTTCTGTGGTTTCTTCCTTTTTTTTGAACAAATTCATACGTCATACCTCTTTCATTTGTTTTATTTGGAAAATGGATCTTGGCCTTGACGGAACATCTCCATCATTTCTGCGGTCAGGGCTACGCCAAATTCATCGGCGGGGACGTCCTCTCGCTTCATCCAGACCCCTTCGGACAGTTCTGCCTCCTCCAAGGTGATGTGGCTGTCGCCGTCCAGTTGGCAGTAGAAGCCCATGAGCAGAGTGTCGGTGAAGACCCATGGTTGGGACTTGTAGAAGGTGAGATTTTTCACGTGGACACCCACTTCCTCCAGGACTTCCCGTCGGACGGTTTCCTCGATGGATTCCCCAATTTCAGAGAACCCGGCGATGAGGGCGTAGCGGGTGAATTCCCGGCCTGCATACTTGGTCAGCAGGATTTTTTCACCGTGGCACACGGCAACGATGACGGCGGGGCAGATTTTGGGGTAGTCCAAAAATCCGCAGTGGGGACATACCATGGCTCGCTCCGTGGTGCTTTTCTCCATGCTTGCCCCACATTGACCGCAGAATTTGTTGCGACGGTACCAACGATACAGGGTTTCCCCGGTGGCGCAGAGGAATGCGGTTTCCTTGGGGGCGTACTCCCGGTACTTGCCAAAGGGGACGTAGTCGTAGCCCTCCAGGGCAGGTTGTGGCGTTTCTGCCAGGTAGTAAGCCACGTTGTCCATGGCGAACAAATAGTGGAGGGGCATCTCCGGAAAATCGGAGACATGGGGCAAGGCCACCGTATGGTCGCCCTCCAAAACCATCAGGGTTCTGCCCTGGAAATTGAGGACAAAATCCTGGGGACTTGGCTCTTGAAAGTGGAATTGATTGTCAAATTCATGGGGGGAAATGTCTTGAATCATTGGGTAACCTTCTTTTTAAATGAATGATGATATGGTAGGGTAATCTTGCCTCTCCCTTTGGGAGAGGTGCCCCCACAGGGGCGGAGAGGGCAAATGGTAGGGGCGAGCGGTACTCGTCTAGCCCTCTCAGTCGGCTTCGCCGCCAGCTCTCCCAGAGGGAGAGCCAAAAAACGCGCTCACTTCTTGGCGGGTGGCCTTCACAGAGCCTTGTACAAATTCCGGTTTGCCACCACCTCGACCGTTTAAGGCTTGGTTCATGGATTTGCTCCATAATCGTAAGTCGCCACCGGTGTGGGACACAGCGTAGCCGTAGCCATCCTGGTCGTTGCCGGAGAAAACGGCAACTCGCTCAACCGCCACCTCTGCAATGGCAACCGCCAATTTCCGAACACCGTCGGCGGTCAACCCATCCTCAAAATGGAGGACGGTTTCCGCGCCATCATAGCCCTGGGCAATCTGGATGAAGGTGGCCTCTTCCAACTGGGCAATGCGGGCTTTTGCGCTGTTTCCGGCGTCAGAAAGCCGTTGGACAGCGGCGGCAGTCTCCAATGGTTTCGCCGATAAAAGATTGGATATTTGCCGGTTTTGGTCATAAATTCCCTGTAAATATTCCATACAACGGCGACCACACAGCAATTCGATGCGGACGCCGCCTTTGAATTTGGCACAGGAGAACAGGCGGATGATGCCGATTTCTCCAGTGGATTTTACGTGGGTTCCACAGCAGGCGCAACAGTCGCTACCGGGGAATTCCACCAGTCGCACTTGCCCGGACAGGGCTTTTTTGCTCCGGTAGTCCTTGGCCTCCAGTTCCTCTGGTGTGGGGTAGAGAACCTCCACAGGTGTGTTTGCCCAGACGGCTTGGTTGGCGCGCAATTCCAGGTCTGCCACCTGCTCCGGGGTCAGTTCACCGTTGAAATCGATGGTCACCATGTCGGTGCCCATGTGAAAACCCACATTGTCGTAGCCGTACAGTTGGCTTGCGATGCCACTGATGATGTGCTCCCCGCTGTGAAGCTGCATATGGTCAAACCGCCGTGTCCAGTCCAGCTGGCCTGTGACGGTAGTGCCCACTTCCAGTAACTTGTCGCAGGTGTGGACGATATCGTCGCCCACCTCTCGAACATCCAAAACAGAAGCATCGTCCAACGTGCCCAAATCGCAGGGTTGCCCGCCACCTTCGGGATAGAAGGCGGTCTGGCTCAAGGTGATGCCGTAGCCCTTTTTCGTCGGCTCACAGGTCAAAACCGTGGCAGTAAAGGTCTGGGTGTGTGAATTTTCGTAATATAGTGCATGGAGTTCCATGTATTCGCCTCTTTTCGTACAGTTGAGATTATCATACCACATTTAATATAGGAATTGCAAGTAAACATTTTGTATCGTCCCTGTTTCCTTCAGATTGCCATATAAAAATCCAAGATTCCCCTTGCATGGTGGCGGTTTTTTTGGTATACTAAAGAATACGAACCACTGGGCTCTGCCCACTAGAGAAAGGAATCTCACATGGATACTAGCTATATGTTACTCTTCGACTTCATCTCCCTGGCTGCCGGTGCCTATTGCCTGTTCACCTGCTTTAAAATGCACCTGGCTGGCGGTCGTCTCTTCCCCAACGGCCTCCTGATTCCCAAGGGTCTGAAACCCTCGGACTGCCATGACCAAAAAGCCTACACCGCCTATCTCTTCCCCCGCCTGCTGGCCTTCGCCATCGCTTTGACCATCTACAGCATCATCAGCCTTTGCGATACCTTCCTGAACTTTATGTCCTTCTGGGGTCGTCAAGCCATGATTGCGGTCTGCTTCGGCATTATCGTCTACTACGCCGTGGTCAGCACCAAAGCCAACAGAAAATACTGGGATATGTCCACCGTGGGACAAAAACCCGGTCGTCGCCTATAACTTTTGACAATAGGCCGTCAGGCCGTTAGGGCAACGCCCTGTTGGCGCAAGCCAACATTGTCAACAGTTACCGGCTTTGGCATGGGCAATAGCCCCATAGAGCGTAGCTCAGGCCTGTGAGAATCACAGGTGCCAAAAAGTATAAAATTAACTGGAGGAAACATCCTTGCCATCATTAGAACAAGAAATCCGTCGGCGCAGAACCTTTGCCATCATCTCCCACCCTGACGCCGGTAAAACCACCTTAACCGAAAAGTTCCTGCTGTACGGTGGCGCCATTGCCCAAGCTGGCGCCGTCAAAGGCAAAAAGAACTCCCGTGCCGCCGTCTCCGACTGGATGGAGATTGAAAAGCAACGTGGCATCTCTGTCACCTCCTCCGTCATGCAGTTCCAATACGGCGGATGTTGCATCAACATCCTGGACACCCCTGGTCACCAGGACTTCTCCGAAGACACCTACCGCACCCTGATGGCGGCGGACTCCGCCGTCATGGTCATCGACGGCGCAAAGGGCGTGGAACCACAGACCCGGAAGCTGTTCAAGGTCTGCGCCATGCGGAACATCCCCATTTTCACCTTCGTCAATAAAATGGATAGAGATGCCCGCGACCCCTTTGAACTGCTGGACGAGCTGGAACAAGAACTGGGCATCGACACCTATGCCGTCAACTGGCCCATCGGCTCCGGCAAGGAGTTCGCCGGTGTTTACGACCGTGGACGGAGCCAAATCGCCTTTTTCTCTGGCGTTTCCGGCAAAAACAAAGCCGCAAAATTGGAAATTGACCTGGATGACCCCGCTGTCAGCGATGTCATAGGCAGCCAGCGCCACGCCCAACTCCAAGAGGACGTGGAACTGCTGTCCGCCGGTCGTGACTTCGACAAAAAAGCCGTGGAAAACGGCTCACTCAGCCCTGTCTTCTTCGGCTCTGCACTGACCAATTTCGGTGTGGAACCATTCCTGGAGGACTTCCTCCAAATGACCCCGCCACCCTTGTCC
>JAWXUJ010000121.1:0-4988 GCA_044432765.1 Eubacteriales bacterium
GGTGGACTTCGGATGATGGAAAAAGGCTTGATTATGAAAGCTCTCAGTGGGTTTTACTACGTCCGTCTGCCCGAGGGATTGGTGGAGTGTAAGGTGCGGGGCAAACTTCGCCGGGATAAAATCTCACCCATGGTTGGGGATTGGGTCAACTGCTCCCGCCAGGGGGAAAAGGGGATGGTGGAAGAAATTCTGCCACGGCGAAACAGTTTTATTCGCCCTGCCGTTGCCAATTTGGACGCATTGGTCATCCTCTGTGCCAACGTCAATCCCATCACCGAGCCATACCTCATTGACCGCATAACTGCCATCGCCGGCAACCAAAATGTGCCGGTCATTCTGCTCATCAACAAGTGCGACCTGGACAGTGGCGATGATTTGATGGAAACTTACACCACAGCCGGCTATCATGTCATCCGCACCAGTGCTGAAAATGGCGTTGGTATGGAGGAATTGCGCCAGGCCATTTCTGGGAAAATTGTTGCATTTACTGGGAATTCTGGCGTGGGAAAAAGTAGTATTCTCAATAAATTATCAGAAAATCTGGACATCAAAACCGGGGAAGTCTCCGAAAAACTGGGTCGTGGTCGCCATACTACCCGCCATGTGGAGCTGTATCCACTGGACGACACCACCTACGTTGCCGACACCCCAGGGTTTTCCTCTTTCGATACGGAGCGGATGGATTTGGTGCTGAAAGAGAATTTGCAGTACGCATTTCCCGATTTTGCCCCATTCCTAGGAGATTGCCAGTTCAACGACTGCGCCCATTTGAAGGAGCCAGGATGCCACGTTTTGGAGGCACTGGAGCGTGGTGAAATCTCCAAAAGTCGCCACGACAGCTACCGCCGCCTCTACGAAATTGCCAAGGAGTTGAAACCATGGGAGATAAAATAGCCTTGATTTTCGGTTCTATGCCCGACCTGAATTGGCGGTTTTTAGAGCCTTATCGCAACAATGAAAAGGTCACCGTGGTCTGTGCCGATGGCGGGATTCTCCGCGCCAGAGAAGCCGGGTTTCAACCGGGCTTCTACATAGGAGACAACGATTCCGGTGGTTATTTTCCAAACAACGTCCCCTCCATTCGCCTGAACCCAGAAAAGGATTGGTCGGATTTACACGCGGCATATAACTGGGCGCGAGGCTGTGGATTTACCCAGGTGGTGTTTACCGGCTGTTCCGGCGGTCGCCAGGATCACAACCTGAACAACCTTTTTTTATTGGAACTGGCGCACAGTCAGGGAATTTCTGCCAAACTGCTGGACAGCGTCAATGAAATATCTCTGCTTTCAGAGGGAACCACCATCTTTTCCTGTGATGGATTCCGGTATTTCTCCCTGCTGCCTCTGGATCGAAGTGTGGCGGGCGTCACCATTGCCAATGCCAAATATCCACTGAACCATGTGACCATTCAACGGACACAGGGATTGACCATCAGTAACGAGCCATTGGACGGAGATGTCACTGTCATCATCGATTCTGGCGCTGTTCTTTTGATGAAAACCCAACGAATATAGCACATATTTGTCGCCTCCTGCGTATGATACAGCAGGAGGCGATTTTTATGTGTAGACGGGTCAATCTGGTCAGCAACGGTGCCACAGTCTTGGGCTTTGCCCTGCTCCTGTCCCTGATCATTCCACGGTGCTTTGTCACCGTATGCGTCGGCATCAGTCTGATTGCATTGGGGTGCGCACTTTCAAAATAGTTGTCATAAAGTTGTCCATTTCCACGTATATATCACCATAGGACATACAAGGAGTGTGGAAAAATGGAACTTCAATTTACAACCAATACATCAGAATATCTGAAAGAAATCTTTTGTGACACCATCTCCCAAGAGGAGACCGGCGAAGTGTTGGTGCCGGATAGCTACCCGGATGTGGAGCGGATGTTGGACTGCAGTGCCACGGTGGTACTGCGGAGTAAGGACAGTCAGCAGGTCAGCGGTGCCATTTTGGCGACTGCCCTCTACGCACCAGAGGATTTTGGCACCCCAAAAGCTCTGGAGTATTACATTCCTTTCCGCATCAAGTGCCAAGGGGCGGCAGGAGGGACGGTGGTGGACTGCCATGTCCAATCAGCAGATGCCCGGATGTTGGGGCCACGAAAGGTGCTGGTGCGAGTGCGCCTGGCGGGCACCGTCAAGGGTTACGACAAGGAGCAGGAGGAACGGTACACTTACGATCCCCAGCCGGGGGAGGATTTGGAGTTGATGACCAATACCTATACCATCCTTCGCCCGGTGGAGCTGTCGGAAAAGACCTTCACCATCTCCGAGGAATTGGAACTGTCACCTGGCGGTGTTGCCATGGAAAAGGTAATTCACCATCACGTTTGCCCCCAGATTACCGAGGCTAAAATGATGGGTGGAAAGGGGGTTTTCAAAGGCCATTTGGCGGGAAAAATCCTGTATGAAGCCCAGGAAAGCCTATATACCTGGGAATTTGAGGTTCCTTTCTCCCAATATGTGGACGTCTTGGGTGACTATGACCAGGAGGAACTCCAGGTCACGCCCATGTTGACTGAGGTGCAGTTGGATGGACTGGGCAACGGTGGTTGCCTCCTTCACGCCCAACTGTTGACCCAGTGTGCAGTCCTGGGCAAGCACCAGATGGAGGTGGTGGAGGATGCCTACAGCCTGGGACATCAATTCCTACCCCAATGGAAGGTGTTGACACCTACCAGTCGGCTCAATCAGCAGACTTTCACCCAAGTCGGGCGCTATATGGCACCTTGCCCTGCCAAAACCATGGTCTATACCCAGTGCTGGCTAGGCGAGCCAGAGGTATTTCAACGAAACCAACGGCGAGAAATCATCGTGCCGGTCTATGGTAGCTTGCTTTACGAGGATGTCCAAGGTCAACACCAGTGCCACAATGCCAAGTTCGAAGTGAAATTCGAGACGGAGATGTGGGAGGACTGCATCTGCCATCCCACAGCAACGCTGTCCGGAGCACCAGTGGCCTTGGTGGCTGGCGATGAGGTGGAGTTGCGTTGCCCCTTGACCTTGCAGGTGGAAATCTGGTCGGAAACTCAGATGCAAACCCTTTGTGGCGGGGAGTTGACGGAGCCACTGGACAAGAAGACATATCCATCGGTGATTCTCCGTCCAGTGGGGGAGGGCGATACTCTATGGTCTCTGGCAAAAGGTTGCCGTACCACCGCTCGCGCCATCCAACAAGCCAATCAAATGGGCGAACAGGAGCAAATTCAAAGTAAAATGCTGTTGATTCCCATTGTGAAGTAATGAACCGTGAATAAATAATGAAATCTGGGTAATATCTGTGATATTACCCAGATTTTGTTTGACATAAATTGAGAAAGCGGGTATAATAAAAATAACTGTAAATTACCTACCGATGAAAGGAAACCAATTTATGCGAGGAATTCCATCCATTGTTACCGATATCCGCAAGCGCGTGTTCACCGAGGTTGCCCGCCTGGCTTATGAGGGTGGGGACTACACCCGCATGGAGCAACTGCCCTACGCTATCTGCCCCGGGGAAGTTGCCGCCAACCGGGAATCCATTTTTTTGGAGCGTGCCATCGCTGGCGAACGCATCCGCCTGGCTATGGGCTTGCCTCTGCGCCCAGTTAACGCTCACAGCAACCTGTCTGACGGTGTAGAAGACAGTGCCACAGCAGAATCCTATTACGAACCTCCCCTGATCAACATCATTCAATATGCTTGCAACAGTTGTCCCACCAAGCGTTACCATGTGACAGAACTATGTCAGGGCTGTTTGGCACGTTCCTGTGAGCAGGTATGTCCCAAAAATGCGATTAAAATCACCCAAGGTCGCTCTGTCATCAATCAGGATTTGTGCATCAAATGTGGTAAATGCGAAACCGCCTGTCCCTATCATGCCATCACCAAAATCGACCGCCCCTGTGTGGAGGCCTGTGGTATGGATGCCATTGAGTCCGATGAGTACGGTCGCGCCCAAATCAACCAAGATAAGTGCGTCTCCTGTGGGATGTGCTTGGTGGACTGCCCCTTTGGCGCCATTGTGGACAAGGGACAAATCTTCCAAATCATCCAGTCTATCAAAAAAGGGGACAAGGTCATTGCCATTGTGGCACCGGCCTTCGTTGGTCAGTTTGGCCCTCACTCCACACCTGAAAAAATCACCACAGCCATGAAGGAACTGGGCTTCCATCACGTCACCGAAGTCGCCATCGGCGCAGACCTGTGTACCATCGAAGAAGCCCACGATTTCTTGGCAAAGGTGCCAGCGGAGCAACCCTTTATGGCGACATCCTGCTGTCCTGCCTGGTATTCCATGGCAGTGAAGCTGTACCCTGAAAATGCTCATTGCATCTCCATGGCTCTGACCCCCATGGTTCTAACAGCCCGCATGGAGAAGAAGAAGCATCCAGGTAGTAAAATTGTCTTCGTTGGCCCCTGCGCCGCGAAAAAACTGGAGGCCATTCGGGAAAATATCCGTAGCGACGTGGATTTCGTGGTCACCTTTGAAGAACTCCAGGGAATGTTTGAGGCCAAAGACATCCATTTTGAAACATTGGAAGATGGCGAAGACTTGACCGAAGGCACCGGCGCAGGTCGTGGCTTTGCTGTGTCTGGCGGTGTTGCCAACGCGGTGAAAGAGGTCATCAACCGTCTGGAGCCAGAAACAGAGGTTAAAATCGCCTCTGCTGAAGGTCTGCGGGACTGCCGCAAACTGTTGGCTATGGCAAAACGTGGAAAATACAACGGATATCTGCTGGAAGGCATGGCCTGCCCCGGTGGTTGTGTGGGCGGTGCCGGCACCATTCGTCCCATTGACAAGGCCACCAATCTGGTGGGGCGTTACAAAAAAGAAGCCCCCGTCCAAAACGCGCTGGACACAAAATACGAAGCTGTTTTGCCAACATTGGATTAACAAAAATCCCCGACCAACTGGTCGGGGATTTTTTGTGATTCATAAAACAACCACTGGCTCTGCCAGTGGATAAAAAGCCTATGGCTATGGACAAAAAAGAGCCTC
>JAWXUJ010000122.1:0-4980 GCA_044432765.1 Eubacteriales bacterium
CATCGATTTCGTCGATAAAGATGATGGATGGTGCCATTTTTTTGGCTTGGTCGAACAAATCACGGACACGGCTTGCGCCGACACCAACATACAGCTCCACAAAGTCGGAGCCGGAAATGGTCAGGAATTGCACACCGGCCTCACCAGCAACAGCCTTGGCAATCAGGGTTTTACCAGTGCCTGGAGGGCCGACCAGTAAAACACCTTTGGGGATGCGCGCGCCCATGGCAGTGAATTTAGCCGGATCTTTCAGGAAGTCCACCAGTTCTTGGAGCTCCCCTTTTTCCTCCTCGGCACCTGCCACGTCGGCGAAGGTCACCGGGTTGGAATCCTTATCGGCAACGCGGGCATTGGCGCGACTGAATTTGGCCATACCACCACCACCGCCACCGTTGGCACGGTTCATCATAAACAACCAGATGACCACCAGGATAATGCCCATAATCAGATAGGGCAGGAAGGTGATGTACCACGGTGTCACAGATGCGGGCTCATAGTCAAATTCCTCCAACACACCAGCGGCATATTGGGTGGCGACCAGCTCACCCAAATCCTCGTAGAACACGGCGAAGGAGCCCATCTCGTGGGTGATGGCCTCGTCTGTGTCCTCCATGGAGTGGAGGCGCAAGGTCAAGACGCCGTCCTTGGTGGAAAAGGAGGAAACCTCCTGATTTTGGAACATGGACAGCACTTGGCTGTAGGTCACAGTCTCCGCCTCAGCCGGTTGGAGCATCATGAGAAGAGAGCCCAACAAAATAGCGAAAATAATGGCATAAAACAGGAGGGATGACCCTTTTTTCGGTGTATTATTCAATGAAAAATCTCCTTAATTGGAATAAACTTCTGGCTTTAAAATGCCAACACAGGGCAGGTTGCGGTAGTAATCGTCGTAGTCCAGACCGAAGCCCACCACGAAACCATCGGGAATGGTGAAGCACTTGTAGTCTGGCTCCATCTCCACTTTTCGACCACTGGGCTTATCCAGCAGGGTGCAGACTTTCAGGGAGGCGGGGTTCCGCTCCCAGAGCAATTTGGTGATGTAGGTCAAGGTGTGGGCGGAGTCGATGATATCCTCCAAAATAACCACATGGCGACCGGCGATGTCGTAGTCCAAGTCCTTGCGGAAGGTCAGCTTGCCGGTGGATTCAACGCCCCCCTCGAAGGAGGTGACGGTCATAAAATCCATCTGGCATGGGATGGTGATTTCGTTTAGAACTTTGGCGAAAAAGGGGATAACACCCTTTAAAACACCAACGAAAAGTGGGTTTTTCCCCACATAATCGGTAGATAACTGAGCGGCGATTTCGCTGACCCGTTGGTCAATTTCTTCGGCGCTGACCAATACCTTTTCAATGTCTTCCATCATATCTGTTGGGTGCATCATGGTGTATTCCTCATCTTTCTATATATAAATACAGGGTATTTTCCTTATTTGTTGGTCGAAATAAAACATTTACACCCAATTCCATAACCGCGACCACCTGGTCACCACAGGCGAGAACTGGGATGCAGTTTCGCAGAGTTACAGGGATTTTCCGGTCAATCATCAGTGCTTTGACCGTTTTGGTACCACCTGGTAATTGGAGGCTATCCCCAATCAGTCGAGGACGAATGGTGCAGAATATTCCCAATTTTTCGCGGTTGATTCTCAAGTATTTCATCTGTTTCGGAATATTTTCCGAACAAATCAACCAACCACCTTGGGGCAGTTCCACGCGAAAGGGCGGCGTTACATCCCGGGGTTCTAAGGTGTAGTTGGGCGGTTTGCCCACCAATAATTTGTGGTATTCTCGGCGCAAAGTCAAGTTGGGGAATTTCACCACCGCAGAGGGTTTTTCACAGCGTAACAAACCCTCAAAATTCAAAATATGCTGTGCTCTCACATGATATACCTGATTTTCTTGTAGGAAATATCGCAGAATTCGGTGTAAGATTGGTGGCTCCGCCTTCAGGAGAGTAGGGACATCTAACCAACCATCTCTCTGGGCTCGCGCCAGATGCTCCATGGCCAATCTGTTCAAAAAGTCCTCATCTTCCCGCAATCTGGCGGTCATTTCCAGGGTTTTCACAGCCAAAGATGGCTGTTCCACCTGTAGTTTGGGCAGTACATCACTGCGGAGGCGGTTACGAAGGGCAATCCCCTCAAAATTGGTGGAATCCACCATAAATGGCAGGTTGTTTTCAGTTAAATAGGCAGAAATATCCTCTTTTGTCATATGCAAAATGGGACGGATTAGATAGTCCCGGGCAGGTGGTATCCCGCACAATCCCCGGAGGCCGGTGCCACGGAGCAGGTTGAGAAGCAGGGTTTCCAAGTTGTCGTCGGCGGTGTGGGCGGTGGCTACAGAGGTACCTAAACCCTGAAAAAATTGATAGCGCAGTTGGCGGGCGGCCTCCTCCAGACTTTCGCCGGTGGCCTTCGCCCTGGCGGGAACATCCCCCGTTCCCATGGTGAGTGGCACATTCCACGCCTGGCAGAGACGACGACAAAAGTCGGCATCCCGGTCAGCCTCTTCCCCACGAATTTGGTGGTGAAAGTGGGCACATCCCACAGAAAACCCCAGTTCTTCTGATAATTTCAGCAAAATATGGAGGCAAGCGACGGAATCCCCACCACCGGAAAGTGCCACAGTAACAGCGGTTTTTCCCACCAAAAGGGGACGGCAGCCGTCTAAAATTTTACTCACTGTGCTTCCACTCCCTGTCTGCGAAGGTGGTGTATTGAGGCAGCCATTGGAGCTTTACCGTGCCAGTTTCGCCGTGGCGATTTTTGGCGATGATGCACTCCGCCACGTTTTTTTCCTCGGTTTCCGGGTTGTAGTAGTCATCCCGGTAGAGGAACATGACAGCATCGGCATCCTGTTCGATAGCGCCGGATTCACGAAGATCGGACAACATGGGGCGCTTGTCGGGGCGTTTTTCGTTTGCACGGGACAGCTGGCTAAGGCAGATAACGGGAACGGACAGTTCCTTTGCCATGATTTTCAGTGCCCGGGAGATTTCCGAGACCACCTGTGTCCGGTTGTCGCTCTGTTTGCCAGAGCCACCGGCGGAGGTCATCAGTTGGAGGTAGTCGATGACCACCAGTCCCAAATTGTCCACCCGACGGCATTTTGCGTTCATCTCCGCCACAGTGATGGCTGGGTTATCGTCGGTGCGCAGGTCGGTTTGGCTCAGAGCCGAAGAGGCGGTGGACAATTTGTTCCACTCCTCGTCAGACAGTTGGCCGGTCAGCAAATTGTGATTATCCACAAAACTTTCATTGGATAAAAGCCGCATAACCAGCTGTTCCTTGGACATTTCCAAGGAGAAAAACACAACTGCTTTTTGGGAGTGCTTCGCCGCGTGAAGGCAGATATTCAATGCGATGGAGGTTTTGCCCATACCGGGGCGGGCGGCGATGAGAATCAAGTCGGTCTTGTTGAGACCGCCGATTTTGCTGTCCAAATCCCGAAAACCAGAGGACAGACCAGGGATGGCACTGCCAGACTGGGACAGCTCATTGAGCCGGTCGTAGACCTTCAACAAGATGGTGCCCACGTGCTCCAAAGAGTCGGTGCCACCGTCATTTCGCAGGCTGAAAATCTTCTTTTCCGCCGCCTCCAAAATCTCTTGGGCGGTGCCAACTTCCTCAAATACCGTCTCGGAGATGTCGCTAGAGGCCTCGGCAATGCGGCGAAGGAGTGCCTTGTCCCGGACGATGTGGCAGTATTGCGCCACATTGGCGGCGGTGGGGGTTACGTCCATCAATTCCCCGAAGTATTGGACGGTGGATAGTTCGTCGAACACGCCCCGCTCCTTCATCTTCTCCACCACAGTGATGGGGTCGATGATTTGGGAGAAATTGAACATGGAGTAGACCGTCTCGAAAATCTCCTGATTTTTCGCCAGGTAGAAGTCGTCAGGCCGAAGCAGAGAGATAACATCGGCAACGCAACGGCTGTCGATTAAAATGGAGCCAAGAACCGCTTGCTCCGCTTTCAGGGAGTGAGGCATTTGGCGGGAGAGAATATCTTCCATAGCCATGGTGGTGGCTCCTTTCAAATTTAGTGAAGAACGAATGGTGAATAATGGACATGAGTCGAAAATTTCCCGCCCGCAGGCGACAATTATTCACTCTTCATCATTCACTATTCACTTTCAATGGATTAGAGTTCTTCGATTTTGCAGTTGATTTCGCCGACGATTTCGTAGCCCAGTTTGCACTTCAGACTGTAGGTGCCCACGTGTTTGATGGATTCGTCCATTTGAATTTTACGCTTGTCAATGACAATGCTGGTTTGGGCTTTCAGTGCGTCAGCGATTTCGCTGGCGGTGATGGATCCGAACAGCTTGCCTGCGCCGCCGCCTTTTGCCTTGACGATGACGGTGACTTCCTTCAAGGACTTGGAGATATCCATGGCGGCTTGACGTTCCTTGGCCTGACGCTCTGCGGTGGCCTTGTCGTTCATACGCATGGTGTTGATGTTGTCGGCATTGGCCTCCACAGCCATTTTCCGAGGCAACATATAGTTGCGGGCGTAGCCATCGGAAATCTCCAACAGTTGGCCCTTTTTGCCTTTGCCCTTGACGTCTTGTAACAAAATAACTTTCATAGTAATACTCCTTTATGTTAGATGGAAGGGGCGCTCCGGTGGAAGCCCCTCTGTTATGGGTGGATTAGTTTTCAAAATATTGGTCGATGGAGGCCACCAACCGCTTCAGCGTATCGGTGATGCTTCCACCGGGCACTTGCGCGCCAGCGGCGGCGCCGTTCCCTCCCCCGCCCAAAGGTTCGAGGATGCCTTGGACGTTGATATCACCGATGGAGCGCGCCGAAATCAGCACACGATCCCCATCGGGGTAGAGGACGAAAGAGCAGGAGATGTTGGAGATGTTCAGCAATTCATCGGCGGCCTTGGCGGCGGAAATCCGGTCGGCGGTGTATTCCAGGGCGGCGATGGCAATTTCTCCCCGCTAGAGCCGGGCGGCATTGCTGCT